>NZ_JAFLKV010000079.1 GCF_019163035.1 Sulfuricurvum sp. | reverse complement strand
ACCTCAGGGAAAAATGAGAACAGCGAGTATGAAAAAACGACCCTCAGCCGTTTGATCGAAAACAGCGATGTCATCTCGATCCACGCACCATTGAATAAATCGACGGAGAATTTGATCTCCCACTCCGAATTGTTGCAGATGAAAGACGGTGCGGTATTGCTCAATCTCGGTCGCGGTGGAATCGTCGATGAGGATGCCCTCTCGGTCATTATCGACGTCAAACCGATCTTTGTCGGACTCGATGTCCTCGCCAAAGAGCCGATGAAAACGCCTCACCCTCTGTTATCGGTCAAACATCCGGAGCGCCTTTATATCACTCCCCATATCGCATGGACATCCCGCGAAGCACGCGAACGTCTTATCGCAGCTACCATAGACAATATTCGTAGTATTTAACCAAAATACTACGTAATTCTCCCTCTTTTAGGAATCTTTTAATCAAAGAGTGCTAATACTATAATAGAGACATATATCCAAAAAGAGGTAGAGTGAAAAAAGCAAGTGATATCAAGCGGTTCGGTTCTTTCGTAAAACAGGTTGTTGCCCTATCCGCTATTTTTGGAATTACTATTTTTGGATTGTATTGGATCATGGTAAGCCAAAGCAATCAAAACCCAGTAAAAGATCAAACTAAACAGACCGGACGAATGATCTTTACGATGTATTACACCGCAATGCAAAATGGGTGGGGCAAACATGAAATTGACACCATGACCGAACGGATTAATGATGGGCAAAAAAATCTTCATGTCAAACTCTATCGCGGCCCTTTGGTGGATGCTCTGTATGGAAAACGTGAAGGGCAGTCTCCGTTTGAAATGATGAATCAAGATGAGATGGAATTGTTTGAAAATGGGATGATCCATTATCACTACACGATCAAGTTTGAACAAACGTGCTTGAAATGTCATACCAATGCGAAGGTAGGAGAAGGTGCAGGTATGCTTGAACTGGTTTTCCCGATGGGGGAGTTTTGGGTAAGCAGTACCTATGTGTTCAAAATCATTGTTGCCATTTTTATCGTAACACTCTTTTCAATTTCGTTTGTACTCTATATTATGCTTAAACGTCAGTTTATTAATCCGCTTGATAATTTTGTCGATCAGGTAGATTCGGTGGTGACGAAACATAACTTGCGCAAAGAGATTGTCCTTAATACCTCGATAGCCGAACTAGACCATTTGAAAAATGTTTTTAATAAGATCAGGGGAGAACTGGCAGATTCTTTTGAATCAATTCAAACATCGGCAGAGGTGGATGAATTAACAGGGGCATATAATAGGCTTAAGCTCAATCAGGTATTGGCACAATATGGACAAAGTCATCTTTCGGCGTCAATTATCTTATTTGATTTGGACAAATTCAAACCGATCAATGATACCTATGGACATGATGTGGGTGATGAAGTGCTTAAGCGATTTGTGTCGGTTGTTCGACAGAATTTAAAAGGGCGAGATTATCTTTTCCGCATAGGGGGAGATGAATTTATGGCATTGTTACCGAATACATCGACTGAAGATGCCGGATCGATAGCGAGACAGATTGATTCTGAGCTTCTAAATACCCCCTGTATCTGTGAAAATGGAATTATCACGATTGAATGCAGTTACGGTATCGCTTACAGTGATGATACGACCCATACATTCAATGAACTCTTCCGAAGTGCCGATCAATCTATGTTTTCGGATAAAAAAGCGAAAGATGCAGCTCGTTAAATAGTTTAAAAAAGATGTAATAATGCTGGCAATATGAAGGCAATGCCTAAAAAAACAATCGAAGTGGTAAACACCTCCACCGTCACGGTGCGAGGGGAACAGTTATAGAGAGATGCAAGATTGACATTCGCTACCGCCAGCGGGACAATCAGCTCTAAAAACAAAATCCCTTTCACGACCCTATCCATCTCCACCATCCCTAACACAACAAACGCAATCAGCGGAATGAGAATAAATTTCGTCCCGTTGATCCATGCGGTAAGTCGTAGATTGATTTCACCTAATTTAATGCCGTAGAGATAAATCCCAAACAACACTAACTGCATCGTCATGGAGGCATACGCCCCCATCATCAGTGTTTTATCCACCGCAGGGCTGGGGACATATCCGATAAGATTTAGTGCAATGGCGACCATAGCTGCCCACAATACGGGGAGTTTGAGAATATTCATTAGTGAGTCGCGTGCACTAAATTCTCCGCGTGAATAATAAAAGACTCCGATGGTATAAACCACAAAAACATTAACGAGATTGATGAGGGTGAGATAAGGGACACTCATCTCCCCAAATAGCGCGATCCCCAGCGGGATACCGAGATTTCCAGTATTTCCGATCAGTGCAGCGACGGTAGCAATGGAGCGCTCTTTTGTATCACTAAAGAGCATTTTTGTTAAAGGGATCATCAACAATAGGGCTAAAAGGGAGATTCCCAGATAAAGGGCAGGTGCAAAGAGAAGTTCCGTATCGATAGGGCGTTTGAGTAATCCCCAAAAGGTGAGAAAAATCTGTAAAAAATAGACACTGAGGAGCGTTATGGTACGGTCATCTATTTTTTCTTTGAATGTCCATTTGGCTCCATATCCGACAGCGATAAAGACGTAGATACCTAGTATTGAGAATAAAGTTTGCATGTGAAATTATATCTTTTAAAACTAGAATGATTTTTTGTATTTTATCATTGTTACAATATTTCCTTATACCTTATTTAAATTTTTTATTGAAGTTATTTTCAGATTTAATTAATTAAATCATATATAAAATCAAATTAAGATCAATCTAAAATGGTCAAAAAAAACAATGGAGATGAGATGCGTATAAAAACGTTGGGCATTGCACTGTTGATGGCAAGCGGTTTGTTTGCGGGAGAAAATGGATTTTATGGTGGCCTTGATATTGGAGATTTCAAGCTGAATGGAACGGTGACATCTGGTGCAAATACTTATAAAGGGCATGAATCAGACTCTGCGTATACTTTTAAAGCCGGATATTATTTTAATGATAATAATCGTCTTTATGCTTTTTATCAATATGTAGACACTGATGTGAGCAGTGCATCCTTGAATCAATATGGCGTTGGTTATGATTATATGGTTGGAGAAAATGCGATCAAGCCATTTATTGGTATTTTGGCAGGGCGAATTAACAGTAAAGTGGATAATACACTAGATAAGTTTGATATTTCGGGTAATTTTGTAGGAGTCCAAGCGGGAATTAGTTACGCTATAAATACTAATTTATCAGTTGAAGGCGGATACCGTTATTTAAATTATAGTAATGTCGATGGTTTAGAAAGTGTAGATAATGTAAAAGTTGAGAGTGATTCAGCACAAAGCTGGTTTGCCGGAATAAACTACAAATTCTAAACAATCTTTTCTCTCCAAATTCCCGCTAAAGCGGGAATCTACAACCTCTTTTTTTCTTAGAAGCAAGAATATTTTTTGCACAATGTTTCAAACTAACATAACCATTTTAGTCGTGACTGAGCGGTGATTAAGTACAATCGCCACATTGCAAAGGAGTTTTATGTCCAAAGTATTGATTATCGGTAGCGGCGGTGCGGGGTTGGTAAGCGCACTTTCAGCCCATGAATCGGGTGCTGAGGTGATCGTTGCCTCCAAAACCCTACCGACCCGTTCCCAAACCTCGATGGCACAAGGGGGGATGAACGCTGTTTTAGGCACCGAAGACACAATTGAAAACCATATTTCCGATACCCTCAACTCTTCCGCCGGATTGGGAGATGAGAGTCGAATCGCTTTTATGTGTGAGAGGGCTCCTGAAGCAGTACGTTGGTGTAATAGTATCGGTTTGCCGTTCAGCCGTAATGAATCGGGAGAGATTGCGCGCAGACGACTCGGCGGTGCAAGTGCGCCACGTGCGTGTTATGCTCAGGACTATACGGGGCTTAAACTCCTCCATACCCTCTATGATCAATGTCTAAAAGCAGGTATCGAATTTAAAAACGGCCGCTTTTTGCTCAATCTGATCACGGATCATGAGACTAACCGTGTGTTAGGGGCTACATTTCTCGTTATCGAAACAGGGGAAGTAGAAGAGATCCGCGCCGATGCAGTTATCCTCGCGACAGGCGGGTATGGCAATCTTTACGGCAAACACTCGACCAACTCAGTGCAAGCGAGCGGGGATGGGTTAGCGGCGGCGGTACGTGCGGGGGCGCGCTTAGCTGATATGGAGTTTGTCCAATTCCATCCGACGGCACTCAAAGGCTCTTCGATTTTGATCAGTGAAAGTGCTCGCGGTGCAGGGGGGCATTTGCTCAACGCTAACAAAGAGCGTTTTACCGATGAACTAGCCCCACGTGATGTTGTGGCACGTGCCATCCACGATGAGATGGCTAAAAGCGGAGCCGTCTATCTCGATATTCGCCATTTGGGAGAAGAATTTATCACTCATGAACTCCCCCAAGAGCGTAAACTTGCACAGATTTATGAAGGGATCGATCCGGTGCATGACCTGATCCTGATTAAACCCTCCGCCCACTACAGTATGGGGGGGATCGAAGTCAATACACAGTGTATGAGCAGTGTGCAGGGGTTGTTTGCCGTCGGTGAGTGTGCGAATCATAAAACACACGGAGCTAACCGTTTGGGAGGCAATTCGCTTTTAGAATTGGTCGTGTTTGGACGTGAATGTGGCAATAAGGCATCCGAGTATGCAGATATGCACCCTGCTCCTGCTGTGGAAAACAGCCAGTTAGTCAAAGATACGAACTTCGTACGCGGAGTGATGTATTTCACTAACCAAATCGATTTTTATCAAAAACAAGAGATGTTAGCGAATATCTTTTATAACAACGTCGGTTTGGTACGTGATGATATGGGGCTTAAGGCGGTTCTCGGAGCGATTCGTCAGATGCAGAAAGAGTTGCCGTTTATGGGACCGCGTGACAAGTCAAAAATCTGTAATACCAATCTGGTCGAATTTATCGAGTTTGGAAATAAGATCGAGTTGGCGGAGATTATCGTTGTTTGTGCGATCAGTCGAGTCGAGAGCCGGGGGGCACATTATCGGGTCGATGCACCACAAAGGAATGATCGAATGTTCGGAGCTCACACAATTACATGGAAAGAGGATGGAGTGCTATGCGCGGATTTTATGCAATGAATGAAGATATAGATGATGAGTTTGAGGATGAGTTTGAGGATGAGTTTGAGGATGATGAAGAGAATGAGCGAGAATGGTGCGATTGATGGAAATAACTATTTTACGCGGTGAAGAATCACAATCCTATAAGGTCGAGTTAGAAAACGTTACACTTTTGAGTGTTTTGAATCACATTAAAACCAAAATCGATCCGACACTCACCTATTCACATGGATGTCGTAGCGGTGTGTGTGGAAGCTGTGCTGTCAGAGTAAATGGGCGTGAACAGCTGATGTGCGAATACAAACCCAGTGATGGTGATAGCGTAGAACCGATCCGAAATGTCCGTGTTATCCGTGATTTGGTGGTGGATAGCACTATTGTTGAACGATTTAATACGCTAGCAACCACATGGAGCGAGACGAGTAGCAATGAGAGTGTGAGCAGTGAAGCGATGGAGCGGATCGAGACTCAAAGCGATTGTATTTTGTGCACCTCATGTTATAGTGCCTGTCCTGTTTATGCGGTAAACCCTGATTTTATCGGTCCCTTTGCCCTCACTCGTGTTTGGCGTTATGTAAATGATCCTCGTGAAGAAAACGGTGATAGCAAAATGGCGACCGTCCAGACTAACGGGATTTGGGACTGTACTCTTTGTGGATCGTGTGTCCCTGTTTGCCCGCAAATGATTGCTCCGATGCAGGATATTCGAATGCTACGAACCAAAAGCGGCATGTTAGGTTATCCCGATCCAACCATGAATTTTGGGGGAGGTTTTGATTTGGGAGGATGGAATTTTTAAAACTTTGGTGTTAGATATGTTATACTAATTGTTATAAAATAGTTAGGACATTCACATGGCATCAGAACACTCTCTCGATATCTCTGCAAAAATTGATCTTCAAGCATTCAAAGATGCGATTGCCCAATCTGAAAAAGAGGCAATCGGTCGTTATGATTTTAAGGGGATCACCTACGAAATCACCTATCGTGAAAAAGAAAAACAGCTTATCCTCCTCGCTTCCAGTGATAACAAACTCGACGCACTCAAAGATATTGTGATCGCACGCCTTATTAAACGGGGGCTCTCTTCCAAAGCACTGGAAGAGTTGAAAACGGAGGATGCGAGCGGCGGGGCGCGAAAAGCGACCTATAAAATCGTGGACAGCATCGAGTCCAAAGAGGCGAAAAAAATTATGGCAGAGATTAAAAATCTTAAAACCAAAGCAAGTGCGGCGATTGAGGGTGATTATATCCGTGTGAAATCCAAACAGATTGATGAACTCCAAAAGATTATGGCACATATCAAGTCCCTTGAGTGGGATGCGCCATTGGTATTCGAAAACTTTAGATAGAGGGTAGGATGAAGCAAAAAACGTATAAACGGATCGATAAACGGTTAATCACCGAAGGGTCACAAATCGATTTTAATCTTTTTTTGCCCAATGAAGCTAAAAGTGCAATGAGTCTCTTTTTGCAAAGTGACACGGCGGTGGATGGCAATACGAAGGTCAAGCTTCGAGAAATCGAATGGCTTTATGTTGACGAAAAAGATGAAGCACTCTATCAAGAGTATGTCTCCCGTCATCTTCAAAGTATTGCCCAAAACAGTGATATTCCGACAGAGCAAAAAGCGCGACTTGTTTATGCAAAAGCGGTCGAATCGATAGATTCAATGTTTAATAACCCTGAATCGCTGAAAAATGTCGAAAATGCACAGCCGGTTGTTAACAGCTTTATCGATATTATTCTTAATGATACCAGTGCCGTTGAATCGTTGATGCAGATTACGGCGCATGATTACTATACTCATACTCATTCGATCAATGTTAGTATTTATACACTAAGCTTGGGTTCTTTTTTAGGGATAAAGGGAAAAGATTTGGAAGTGTTGGGGATGGCGGCTATCTTGCATGATTTAGGGAAAAGCAAGATCGATTATGAGATTATCAACAAAAATGGCAAGCTCACCGATGAAGAGTTTACCCAGATGAAAAAACACCCTGCGCTAGGACATGAAATTGCGTTAAAGCTGGGGATTGAAGATGAGCGGATTTTGAGCGGTATCCGTCACCATCACGAAAAGCTAAACGGCGGAGGATATCCTGATAACCTCAAGGGAGATCAGATTGGCTATTTCGCGCGTATAATCGGTGTATGCGATGTCTTTGATGCCTTATCAACCAAACGCTCTTATAAAGATCCTATGACCTCTTTTAACTCTCTTTTATTGATGAAACAGCAGATGGAGGAGCATTTGGATATGGGTCTTGTGAACGCCTTTATTAAAATGTTACATACGCAAGGAAAATGATGAAAAAAATGACAATAGCCGATGCAGCGGAGTATTTCAATGTTTCCAAAGAAGCTATCCATAACCGTATCCGACGCGGTAGTTTGGATTGTATTGTTGATAACGGGGTAAAATATGTGGCAGTTGAATCCCCCAAGAATAGCGCTTCTACTACAATCGTAAACGATAATCGCTACACAACCTACATTGAGCAAGAGAATGAACGGCTCCGCGACAAAGTAGATGTTCTCGAAAAAGAGACGACTCGTCTACGGGATCAGCGTGAGCAAATGCTGATTGATGAGCGGGTTAAAGTGGAACAGATTTATAAAGAGCGGGATGCGCAGTTGCGTAGTGTTCTTCATGTGGTTGCGACCAAGTTTCTTTCCCATGTGAATACTGATACGGTGATGGAAGAAGCGAATGGAGTTGATGCGATAAATGCCGATGTCGTGGAGAATGAGATCGAGGAGTGGGTGTCACTGAAATCCTTTTTGAAACTCAAACGTTATAACGATAAAGAGAAAAAGAAGATAAAAAACCGTTTTGAAGCGTTAGCGGATGAGGATATTCGTCTCAGCAGCAGAGAGGGGAAAATCTTTTTGAACCCTTCTGAATACGATTATTCGGATTTGTTGCTTTAGGCAACAACGGATGTGAAGCAAATACGTATTTTTCGGCGCTATGATGAGAGTCGGAGAACGGCGTATGTTGAAATTGAAAAGTGGTTTATCGATGTCGGAGACATCTTGGATTTTGACCTTTTTCTGCTAGAGGGGGACTACTCTGAGAAAACCATATTTTTGCCTAAAAATACCCCTGTAGATAGTAATAGCAAAAAAGAGATGGACGATCATCGCTCCCTCTTTGTTCGTCAAAGTGATCTCCCTGTTTATGAACTGTTTGTTGATAAAGTCGTCCAAAGTGCCGCCCGCAACGAAAAGATGCCTATAACCAAAAAAGCAGCTGTTATCTATCGCCAAGCATCGGTTATTCTCGATGAGATGTTTGAAAATCCCGAAGAGCTTGAAAACGTCCCAAAATCAAAAACGGTAGTTAATACGTTTATTGGTACGATTTTTAGCGATAAACACGCGATTGAATCGTTGATGAAAATAACGGCGTATGACTACTATACCCATACCCATTCAATCAACGTTTGTATCTATTCACTGAGCTTAGGGTCGTATTTGGAGTTGAATTCGGTTATGCTTGAAGAGTTGGGTACGTCGGCATTAATGCATGATTTGGGTAAATGTCGAGTCGATCCGAAGATTACCAATAAAAACGGAAAACTAACCGAGAGTGAGTTTGAAGCGATGAAACATCACCCACTCTATGGTTACACGATTGCGTTGAAGATCGGTGTTCATGATCGACTCATTCTCGATGGGATACGTCATCACCATGAAAAGCTTGATGGAAGCGGATACCCTGATGGGTTGATGGGGAAAAGTATAACACTGTTTGCTCGAATAATCGGTGTGTGTGACGTGTTTGATGCCCTCTCGACTAAACGATCCTACAAAGATAGAATGAGCTCTTACGACACACTAATGCTGATGAAAAAGACGATGCAAAACCATCTTGATATGGAGCTGGTGGATGCCTTTATCCGAATGCAGCAGCACGACGATATTTTATCGGCGCTTTGAGGGATACCGTTTTTCTGCTGGGTTAGGGCGCGTTTGTTGAGATTTTGCTCGGTTGAGGTTGTTAAAACACCCCTGACAGATCGCAAACTCCGCGTTTGGCGCTAACGGCTTTCCGCACGTTTTACATCGAGGGACGAAGTGGCTTTGTTGGAGGGAATTTTCGATAAAACGGTTTAGCTCCCCGCGAAACAGTCGTGCTTTTTCCGCATCCACGAAAAACTCCGCCATTCGGTACGACAGCCACAGATACAAACTGATCTCTTTGATCCGATCTTCCGCCTCTTGGAGCTCTTCCATCGATAACGCATAGTTCCCTAATTGCTTCGGCGGGATATAAGCGATCGGTTTTTTCTGTTCCAATGCCCTCACATAACGCTCGAATGATGCCATCACGAGGGGTGATGAGGTGGAGAGGGGTGCGGTAGCGAGGGTGTATTTGGTGCGCATATCGAGATCGTAACGGTCGATAATAGCAGAGGCTTCCTGCATAGATTCGAGATTGGCGGCACGGAACGGTCCTTCGAATTTCATGTTTTGGACGAAAAAGTCGACGATGGCGGAGAGCGATTTCTCCTCCAAAATATTGGAAACGAGCATGATATGATCAAAATTCGCCATAACATTAAACGGCAGTGTTATAGGTTCGATGTTTTTGGTAAAGAGGCTAGTAACGGTTTTGAGAACATCTCCCGTGAGCGCCCCGACGTACCCTTTTTCACTTAACCCATAACGTCCCGCCCGTCCCGAAATCTGCCGAACTTCGGTGGCGGTGAGGTTGCGCTGGTTTTGGCCATCGAATTTGTCCGCTTTGGAAAAGAGCAATGTTTTGATCGGGAGGTTCAGCCCCATACTGATCGCATCGGTGGCGACGAGGATATCGGTCTCCCCTTCACGGAAACGGCGTGCTTCTTCACGGCGCACTTCGGGGCTTAGATTGCCGTAAATAACACTGGTCTTGTACGTTTTAGAGAGCTGTTGTTTGAGTCGTAGGGCGTTAGAGCGGGTAAATGCGATAACGGCAGTTTTAGGTTCTATAGCGGTGATAGGGGTGGCCGATTTGAGGAGTTCGAGGGGATTTTTGCGCTCAAACTCGACAATCTCCAACGGCTCACCTAGATATTCAGCTAACGCGATAATCGCTTCGCGGGCATTGGGTGATCCCGTCATAATAACGGTTTTAGCCGGAGCTCCGATGATAGCATTTGCCCACGCCCATCCCCGATCACGATCATCGATCATCTGCACCTCATCGATAACACAGCAATCCACTTCAACTTCGAAACTGAGCATCTCTATGGTGGAGCTGATATGGGTGGCATCTTCGTCGAGAAGCTGTTCTTCCCCTGTGATCAGCGATGCACTAACCCCATCATCCCGGAGGCTCTCGTACCCCTCTAATGCTAACAAACGTAACGGCGCGAGATAGTATCCTGTCCCCGCCTTTTTGAGGTGTTGAAACGCCGTATAGGTTTTACCGCTGTTCGTGGGACCCGTGTGAAAGATCAAACGGCGTCGCAGTGAGCGTGCCAGTGGGAAGAGGTTTTTAAAATCGCGTACCGTTCGCGCTAACAGTGCTTGGCGTTGACGTTTGAGGAGTTCACCCGCAATCCGTTGATCGTAGGAAAACAGTACACGTCGTGATGTTTTGGAGCTGATATGAGGAGTCAGGGTGAGATATGGCAAGAGTAGCTCATAGACGATAGTGTAAAGTGACTCTTCGTCCATGTCCAAAAGTTTGGAGCGTTCACGGCACTCACTCACCAAATGCTCTAACTCACCCAAAAATGCCCGCTCTTCGTGGATGCTTTGCTCCTCTACCATTGTAGTGATAGTGAGCTCCTCTTCATTCCAAATTTGTCGGCTCAGCTCGTGCGCATCCAAATGGAGTGAGAGGGTATATTCGAGCGGCACCTCTTTGCGAGGAAGCGGGAGCTGTTTCTCAATCTCGATGATCAAATCATCGCTCCCTACCGAAATGAGGGGAGTACCAAGATGACGCGCCAAAACGTCGCGTAAAACATCGATGTTAAGTGATCCGTAGGTTTGGGTCGATGGGGGTGCACTTTTGAGCGAAGCGATTATCTGCTCACGATTTAGATAGCGATGATTTGCGAGATTAAGGGCGGATAAAAAGAGGTTTGTTTGCTCTTGTTTTTGGTGTGTTAGGGCATTTTTAAGCTCACTTATTTCAGGGACTAACACTTCTAAAGTCTCTTCGTGGAGCCGTTTTTCATTTAGTGGCGGTGTTTTAAGGACATGAATTTTAGTAAAGGTTTCCGTATCGATGCGATAGGTGATTGGGGCATAATACTCTAATGTATCATCAAAATTAAATTTCCCCTCTAACGCTTTTTCAAGTGCTTCACGTTTTTTGGTATAGCGGATATGTTCTAGCTTTCCTGCTATTTTGTCAGCGGTAATTTTACGGGTACGTATATCGATAAACGAGGCGTGCAGATCACGTCGTTCCGCTTCAGTAATCTCAAAAGTCTCTAAGAGTTCATCAATTTTCTCTTCTCGCTCATGCGGTTTTTCTTTGGGTTTGGGGTTTGGGTAAATTTTCCCCTCATGTTTGAAAAACGCGACAATCATTTCGCGGTTGTCGCTCTCCCCCTCCGACCATAAACGGCGAAACGTTCTAATCAAGGAAGTTTTATCGGTTGAACCCTCAAATATCCCCAGAGTGTGGGCGAGGGCGATAAGTACCTCGGTCGGGACTCGCTCAATACCCTCATCAAATCCCTCATCGCCGAAAAAATGGCGAATGGATTGGTTAAGTTTTATCATTTTTTTCTTTTTCTTTGCCATAGTGTAAGTGTAGCCTAAAATCCTAAGGCTAAAGCATTTATTGTTTTGATAAACTTTCGCAAAATGATAGATAAAGGGGCGGAAATGGTCGATCTCAATGTCGATGAATGGACGCAGGAAGAATTTTTACGTAACAAAAAACAGCTTGAAGCAAACGGGACAAAAGTGCTCCTGATCGATACGATACTAAATCCCATCGACGGTGCCGAGACGACACTGTATGCTCCTCCATTGTTGAAATCAGAACCGGAGGGGAGCGTGTTTGTCTTTTATTGCGACAGTGGTAAATCCTCCAAAGCACGACTGGGAGAATTCCGAGCCAAATTTCCGAACCATGTGTGTATCAGTTTGCGTGGAGGGCGAGGGTATTGGCGCAAGAATCTGCGAGTATAACCCAAGCGTGTGAAGCGTTTGTTCGATCTCTCGAAGAGGGGCGTTATTATGATGCTCATGAGGATTTGGAGTCTTTGTGGCATCCTCGCCGCGCAGAGGAGAATGATGAGGTACGGCTGTGGAAAGGATTTATTAATGCGGCGGTTTGTTTTGAACTCATCAAACGGGGGCGACCCAAGCCATCAGAGACAGCGTGGCAAACCTATCTCAAATATTCTCCCCTACTAGAGCATCTTGTAACTCCCCATAAACAACTCTACGTTAAAATAGTACAAATCATAGAACGACAAAGGGGTAAACTATGTCCGAGTTCTTAAAAGCGATGGCATTTCGTCATGCGTGCAAAGCGTTCGATACTGAAAAACAGATTCCGAGCGAGCAGTTTGACTCGATATTGGAAGTGGCGCGAACCTCTCCTTCATCCTTTGGGATGGAACCGTGGAGATTGATCGTTGTTCGCAATCCGAACTTGCGCAAAGCGCTCAAAAGTGCGTGTTGGAATCAAAATCAGATCACTGAGTGTTCTGAGTTGGTGATCTTTACGACCGATAACGATACGGTGCGAAGCGACAGCCCTTATGTGAGAAAGATGTTTGAGCGTCGAGGATTGCCTACAGAAGCCGTCGATATGTATATGGGTGTCTATGAAAACTATTTAAAACCCATCGAAGAAGATGAGATTTTACTAGAGAACTGGACAGCGAAACAGTGTTATATTGCCTTAGGGAACATGATGACCTATGCTGCGACACTAGAGATCGACAGTTGCCCGATAGAGGGGTTTGATAAAGAGGAAGTTGAAGCGATTTTGGATCTCGAATACGGTCACAGTGTTGCCGTGATCTGTGCGTTCGGGTATCGCTCAAAAGCGCAAAGTGAGCAAAAACGGCTTGATCTCAAACAGATCGTAGAGATTCGCTAAGGAGAGAGTATGTTACAAAAAATCGAACATGTTGAAACCAAGATCGAGCATTACACCGATTTGGCGATTAATTACGGTACCGAATATGGATTAAAGATTCTCGGAGCTCTCCTTATTTTCTTTATCGGGAAGTGGATTGCACGTAAAATTGTCATGTTGATGCGCAAAGGGATGGATCGTGCCAGTATCGATCAAACGTTGATTTCGTTTGCGAGCAATGCGATTTATGTGGCATTGATGGTGGCGGTGCTCGTTGCGGCGGCTAGTAATCTGGGGATCAACACCACCTCGTTTGTCGCGGTATTCGGTGCGGCAGGTTTGGCGATTGGCTTGGCGCTCAAAGATACCCTCGCCAATGTCGGTGCGGCAGTGCTGATTATCTTTTTTAGACCGTTTAAGGTGGGGGATTTTATCGAAGTATCGGGAGTGATGGGGACGGTAAAGATTATCAATCTTTTCTCAACCACGTTGACGACAGCGGATAACCGCTCGATCATTATCCCCAACGGCGCATTGATCGCGGGGAATATCATCAACTACACCGACAACAAAACGCGACGAATCGATATGACGTTCGACATCGATTACAAAGATGATCTAAAACTTGCCAAATCGATTATTTTAGAGATTTTGCATACGAATCCGAAAGTGCTTCCTGATCCAGAGCCTATCGTTGCGGTAGGTGCATTAGGACAGCATTCTGTTCAGTTGGTTGCCCGTCCGTGGGTAAACGTGACAGATTACGGGGATACGATGTTTGAGATTACTGAAGCCGTTAAATTGGCATTTGATCAAAACCACATCACCGTTCCGTTTCCTCAGATGGTGACGCACGTCAAACACGAAGAGAACTAACGGTTATTGACCCGAAATGCGAGTGTCGCTCCCAATGCGGCAACCGCACCTGCAACAAAAAGATACGTCGGTGCGTATTGATAAACCACTCCCGCCCCGAGCGCTCCCGCAAATCCCCCAAGTCCGTACGAAATACCGAAGAAAAACTGCTGAGCAAGACGGCGAGCTTTGTAAAGTGAAAATAAGACACTGATCGATACCGTATGAAAGAGGGCAAAGCTAAAGGCGTGAAGACTCTGAGAAGCAAACAAAACAACCAGTGAGTTAGGAAACAGAGCGACTAAAAGCCATCGAAAAGAGGTGATAGCGGCAGTTATCCATAGCAAGGCATTGAGATTACGATGGAGTAATTTGCCTTGAAAATAGAACATGATGATCTCTGCGATAACTCCGAAGCTCCAGAGCCATACGGTGGTGTCTAATGAAACCCCGTGGTCAGTGGTATAGATGGTGAAAAAGTTATAAAAAGGGCCGAAACTCACCTGCATCAGGAAAAAACCGATCCAGAGGGGAATATGGTCTCGGATCGTGAACCGGCATTCTGCACTAGTAGCATCACATTCGCTATCCGAGGTATGACGTTCTCGCCATCCGATCAATGCTCCAAACAACATCGTTATAAATGCCATAGCGATTAGAAATGTGATCCCGACATACGGTGTACTAAGATATTTGACCAAAATCAAAGCGATAGCGATAAATCCGAATGAACCGAAAAGACGGATTTTCCCATATCGCTCTTTTCCGATTTGCTCCAATGCGATCACTTCGATATAGGGGAGAATGAGGGCAATACCGATCCCAAAGAGTATATTGACCATCAGTAGAGGCCAGAAATGCTCCAATGCGGGATAAAACCCTCCCGCTCCCAGTGTCATAAGGGCAAGAGCGGCAAAAAATGTGCTCTGACTGAGCCGAAACCCACGAAGAAACAAAAACGGTATCGCGAATCTAACCAATGGTGCGGAGGCGAGAATAATACCGATAGCAGAGGGTTCATACCCTACCTGAGAGAGAATTTTAGGGATAAAAATGACATGTACCCCGATGAGGGCAAAATAAAAAAAATAAAAGAGGGCGATTAAAACAGCCACGTTAGGGGACGCGGATTACGGCGGTGCCGCTGATGAGATCGTGCAGGGCGCGTTTGTCTTTTCGAAATAAGCCAACAAAAAATCCGATTAGCGTGATAAATGAGAGGAAATAACCGATAAAACGGAGGATTAGTTTCCAATAGGGGGCATTTTGAAGGGTTGAGGCATCGACGACACGGATGTGAGAGAGTTTTTTCCCTGGGGTTTGACCGTTATGGTGCCAGAACCAAACATAGGTGAGGAGAAAAAGGGATATTTGAGTGATGGATGCTATCGGGTTTGGGGGATTGCTCTGTGCTTTTGGATTATGGACTAACACGTCCAATCCACTAGCGGTGTGCATCTGATCGTAACCGAATAACATCATCGTGATAAGGGATATTGGGAGCCCAATCATAAATATATCAGTTGCAAATCCCGCAACGCGTGGCCAAAAAAGGGCAAAAAGTGTTTTAGTCTTAGGGGGGGAGGATTGTTTTTTAGTTTTAAGGGTGCGCCATCTCATGGTGAAAGTATAACGTTATTACTATTCGTTTACCAAGTTGATTCATAATGTTGACATCCCAAATGACAGCAGCAGGTCTTGGGTCAGCGTTTTCTCATTCATCACTCACTCCTTAAGCTTCAAAGTTCCGGCGTTCATCCTAATCGCCGGAGTCCTTATCCTAAAAAATGATTTTATTAACGTTTGATACCAAGAAGAGTTTCGAGAAGTGTATCAGAAGTAGTAATGGTTTTACCATTGGCTTGATATCCGCGTTGGATAATAATGAGCTGTGTCAATGATTTAGAGAGGTCAACGTTTGATGCTTCGAGTGCAGAGGATTGCATAAATCCACGTCCTGCCGTTGCCGCTGTACCAATGATCGGATCTCCTGAGTTAGCCGATTGCAGATAGACGTTTCCTCCATCACTCACTAATCCCTCATTATTTGAAAATTTTGCCATCCCAATTTGTGCAAGTCCGAATGAACGTCCGTTGGAGAATGATCCGACTAGCGTACCGCTTTGGTCAATACGGATACCGACGAGATCTCCTCCTGGGAAACCGTCTTGGCTGATACCGCTGGTTCCGGATGGATTATCGAAGCTGGTCATTCCGTCAAACTGGTTAATTGATCCAAAGTTCAAGTTAATGGTTTGGTTAGGTGCAGAGCCGTTGTTTGCGGTATAGGTCAAACTCGGGATAGTCGCGAGGGCAAGCGCTCCGGTGTTGGTAAAGCTGATGCGCCCGGCATCTAAATTTGTTAGCTCATTTTTATTGATCGTCCCTCCGATATCGCCAGGTGATGGGACACTTACTTCGTAAACCCATTCGGTTCCCCCTGAAGCAGAGAGGGCTGTTTTACGAAAATCGAGACGTAGGGTGTGTTTGGTTCCGAGTGAGTCAAAGACATCAATACTAGCTGAGTGGGTTGCAGCATTAAACGCTTGACTGAGTCGTGAAATGGATGAACCGGTGGTCAATGTACCGGATAGAGTTTGAAGATTTTGGGTAAATCGGGTGTTCTCAGTAACCCCGGCTGAGGTTAATCCAGTGACAGAGACCCGTAAATCGTATTCGTCGGTTCCTGCACTTCCAGGATTTTTGATCTCGAATTGCCCTTTGCTGTTGATTTCAACGGTAATGGCACTATCTAACACTCCATTATTAGCTACGGTGTGGTCATCCCCCACAAGACGGGCATCGTGTTGCATTTGTGCACGCAAATCTTCGGTTGTTGTAAATTGACGTTGAGATGCAGTTGCAGTGGTTTCCCCGATCGGAACAGCACCAGCATCGATAAAGGTATATTGGAATGCGGTGATATCGCTTCCCGCGGTTAGACCAGTTGCTGCAACGTCTGAGGTTACAGTAAAACTAATATTTTTACTGACAGCGGTTGTCCCTCGGGTATTATCGTTGGTGAGAACTAAAACAGCAGGGTTGACTGGATCTGGTGAAGCGCTTACTCCAGTAGTTGCAGTTTGAGCATTAATTTTAGCCGCGATGGTACTGGCTGCTTGTGCTGCGGTCTCTGTTCCGGTAAATGTCATCGATATAGCAACGCCATTTACATTGATTGCTAAAGCACCTGCCCCAGGAGCAGCAACTGTTTTACTGATGGTTGAGGGTTTGTAACTGGTCCACATCCCTTGACCCTGTTGAAGATTGAGAGCACTACCGCTCGCATCAAACAAAACATTAAAAAATTCAGGGCGGTCATCATCGGAAGTGTTAGCAAGACCGTCAATACCAGTTTTATCGAGGGCATTCGTGTCAAGGGTATAAATAGGTTTGAATTGCTCAACTTTATCCCCGGAACTGAGGTTTGCTTTGATGACGACTTCACTACTTGCTTGTGCCGGAGTCGTTAATCCAGGTGGAATTTGGATACTGGAGATCGGTGCGGTGGAATCTACCAGACCTGTTTTTTCATCTCGAACCCACCCCTGAACGATGAATCCGTTATTATCGACGAAATTCCCTGCCGCGTCAAATTTAAAGTCCCCGGAACGGCTGTATTTATAGGTATTTCCCCCATCGGAGCTGACGATAAACATACCGTCCCCTTGGATAGCAACGTCGGTATTTTTATCGGTATTTTGGATCGAACCCTGTGAATGGATACGGGTAACAGAACTTACCGTTGTCCCAAGTCCGATTTGAACGGCATTTTTACCGCCGATTTGACCTTGTGGAGCAGTTGCAATTTGGTTGGTTTGGGCTAACAGGTCAGAAAAATTGGCACGCGAATATTTATATCCGATCGTATTAACGTTAGCAATATTGTTTGATTCAACGTCCATTGCAATCTGATGCGATTGCAAACCGGTAACACCTGCGAAGAGTGATCGTAACATAATATGTCCTTTTTATGACAAAGTAAAATTTAAAAGCAAAAATTATTCCAATTAACGATGCATTTGCAACGCTTTTTGGATTAATTCATCTCCGGTGGTAATCGTCTTAGCATTGGCCTGATAGGCCCGCTGCATAATGATCATATCTGTAAGCCCTACATCAAGACGAACATTAGAGTTTTCAAGTTGTCCGCTATTGATTATGGCGCCCGAAATGGGGTTGCCGGAAGCATCGGTCCAAAAGAGGGGCTTGCCGCTACCGCTACTATCTTGAAATTCCGTATTTCCAATTCGGTTTAATCCTTGATCGTTTCGAAAATGGTATACCGCTATCCGACCGATAGCACTTTGTCGACCATTGGAAAAATCGGCGACAATAACTCCGTTGGGATTGATTCCGTATTTGGTCAATGTTCCGCCAGAGACGCCATCTGAGCGGGATGATCCACTGGCGGCAAGACCGTCTATCGAGATAACGCCGTTGAAACTGTTGCCCAAATCGACGGCTACGGAGGTGCCATCATTATCCATAGAGGTAATATCACAACTGCTTAACCCGCCTGAGCCATCAAAAATAGCTTGACCATTTTTGGTGCTATAGACTTGACTTCCATCATTTGAGGTGACCGTTGCAACAACGTCCCATGCAATACCGGTGGAGGGTTGAACGGCACTTTGGGTAAAAGTTAATTTTAAACGATTTCGCTCATTGGTACCGCTAATCACATCGGCACTTATGGTATGGATTTGATTATCGGGGGGCAAATTACCGAAAAATTGGGCTTTAGTGGTTGGTTCAACGGGATAGGCAAGGCGTGTTGGAAACTCTAGCATTTCTTGAGCATCTACGCCTTTTAGATCTGCTTCATTGGTTGGATCATTAACAACATAAGCACCGATAGCACCATTGATGGTTTTGTCACCGTAATCAAAAGACCCATTATACGAATAGTTGGTCAGCATGGTTCCTGTAACATATTTCCCTTCCGTAGTGGTTAAACGGGCAACTGAAGAGTTGACATCACCCGCTGTTTTTTGGACTTCATCGAATACAAAGTTTCCGGCACGGGTATATGACATCGCTTCGCCTGATACAATCCCAAACCAACCGTTTCCACTGATAGCAAGATCGTTAAATCGCTCTGATGCGAGGAGAGAACCGTTTTGCATTTGAGTGGTGGTGCTTTGAAGCCGTGATCCGATACCGATATCGTTGGATGTCGGAGTCTTCCCTGCACTTCCAAGTGCATTGGTAAAAAGATCGGCAAATTCAGCAGTAGAGCCTTTATACCCTACAGTATTGACATTGGCGACATTATCGGCGACGACATCCATCCCTAGCTGATAGGTCATAACCCCCGATATTCCAGAATAATAAGCCTGATTCATTACAACATCCTTAGTTGTTTGTTATTTCTGCAATCGTACTAAAATCGATGTAGCTGGATCCGAGTTTGGCATAAGTCACTCCACCGTCAAATTTGATCGATTCGATTGGATAACGTCCAACGCGAGATGTAGCTGCTGTCCCATCTGTTTTGGTATAAGAAGCTTCGGCATAGTATATTCCGGCATCAAGAGCTTTTCCGCTTGCATTGAGACCATCCCATGAATATTTTGCAATTCCTGCATTCGTGGCGCCTATTGGCATACTGCGAAGGGTGTTTCCACTGCTGTCAAGAATATTTACATTGCCACTGGCAACATTGTCTGGTAAATAAATTTCAAAATCTGATGTTGCCCCGTCTTCTTTAACAATAGCATTACTGCCGGTATCCGCTATTTTACCGATAGCGGAAATTCCCGAAAACTGCATTGATGCAGTAAGAGAAGCTGCCAATGTTTCAAGTGCTTTATTGGTATTTTCATTTGCCTCTAAGGTCGCAAGTTGTGAGGTTTGTGTTAAAATTTTCTCACTGTCCATCGGAGAGGTTGGGTCTTGGTATTTGAGCTCCAAGAGCAACAATTTAAGGAAGTCGTCTTTGCCTAAGGCACTTTTATCTACGTTTGTTGCAGCCGTAGTTGCGCCGGTATAAGCCGTATCTGCTGTGTAAGCTCCATAAGCGTTAATAGCCATAATATCCTCCTTGGATTACGCGTAGTGCGGAATGATGATTTCAAGAGCACTTAACTGCTCTTTGTTGAGTTCGAGATCTTCGAACGACTCGTAGGCACGGAAGCGATTTTTTTGTTGCTCTTGCTGTTGCTGTCCTGCTTGTTGTTGATTGCTCTGACTATCGCCTCCGGACATAAAGTTCATAGTGGCATTGGTGATCCCCTGAGAGGCTAACTGCGCTTTGAGCTCGCTGGCATTGTGTGCCAAAAAGGCGACACTGTTGGTATTGTTGGATTGAATATTGACATGGACGTTATTGCCGCGCTGAACGAGGGTTACTTCCACTTCACCCAGTTTTTCAGGATTGAGCTTCATCGTGAGGCGGGTAAAGGGAGGTTTATATTCCTGAACCGCCTCTTTGAGGTCGCTCGCGAAGAGTCGCATACTTTGTTGAGCCTCTTTTGATTTTACTTCGAGTGATTCCGCTTTCGGAACATGGAATGTTTTAGGCGATTCGCTTTCGACCTTTTGAGTACTTGATGATTCGCTTGAAGACTCTTTCTTTTCATTAACCCCTTGCAACAGAGCGATAAGCGCATCGGACTTAGCGGTTGAGGTTGTTGTAAGAGGCGATATCTTTAACGGTTCACTTTTGTCGGTTACGGGTGCTGAAGCCACTTCGCTTGTAGGTTTATCAAGATTTTGAAGCAATGTTTTTAGCGGTTGGGTATCAGCTTTTTCTAATTTTTCTTGCGTGGATGCTTCTGTTGAAGTGGATGTTTCTGTTGAAGTGGATGTTTCTGTTGAAGTGGATTTGGTACTTTTTTGCTCTTTCCCTTTTAATTCACTGAGAAGCTGTGTAATCGCTTCCATAGGTGACTCATCTTTGATAACGGTTGCGGGAAGAGCGGCAACAGCTTTCGTTTCAAAGAGGGGTTTAGAGAGTAATTCAAGGGAAAAATCAGCTTGTTCTTCAGGCTCTTTAATGAGTGTTGAGAGCGATATGCTCTGCGGCTCTAATCCCAACTTCTCAGCTAATTTAATCAAGCCCCCTAACGTTTTCGGGAGTGTTTTTGGGTCTTCTTGGTACTCCGGACTTTTAGCTGTAATCTCATTTTTGAGATAATCTTTAGCCCGATTGATTAGAGTACGCACCTGCTCATTGGAAAGATTGCCGAGAAACTCTGTCGAGATCAGTTTTGTCTCTTTCTCATCATTGCCAGTGAGTACTGCTTGGCGCTCTTTGATTTGAGCTGATTTTGGGTCTAATGTCTTAGAAGGGATATTTTTCGGATCGATAACCGCTTTGAAATCATTGCTTTTTACAACTTTTGGTTCATCAGTTTTGGTTTCTACACCGATTGAGGACAAAAGCTTTGCAAATAAATCATTTGATTTTGTCGAGGGTGAATTTTTGGTATTTCCTCCCAATAGATCGATGAGTGACTTTTGAGATTTGTTCTCTTTGGTTTGAATGATCATGAGTGATCCTTGTGAGCGAATATTATCCGCCCTTTTGTTAAAGTAGTTAAGCAAAGCAAAAAATATTCCACTCCTGTCGGTAATATATAAAGTAACAATACAATTTCGACTTAACATTTCCTTAACCTTATGTAAGATATAATCCGCGAAAATCTTTGCCCTCATTTTAAAGGACAGCAATGCAAAAAATTCGTAACATCGCCGTAATCGCACACGTTGACCACGGTAAAACGACTTTAGTTGACGGGTTGCTTAAGCAATCTGGTACATATGGAAGCCACGAGCAAGTGAATGAAAGAGCTATGGACTCTAACGCCCTTGAAAAAGAGCGCGGGATTACCATTCTTTCTAAAAATACAGCGATTCGCTTTGGCGATCATAAAATTAACGTTATCGACACTCCGGGCCACGCCGATTTCGGTGGAGAAGTTGAGCGTGTATTAAAAATGGTTGACGGGGCTTTGATCCTTGTTGATGCGTATGAGGGTGTTATGCCTCAAACGAAATTCGTTGTTAAAAAAATGTTGGCTCTTGGACTCAAGCCAATCGTTGTTATCAACAAAATCGATAAACCATCCGCTGATCCTGAGCGTGTAGTAGACGAAGTATTCGACCTATTCGTAGCAATGGACGCGACGGAAGATCAACTCGATTTCCCAATTATCTATGCTGCAGCTCGTGATGGTATGGCGAAACTCAATATGTCTGACCCTGATGGTGACTTCACGTGTTTGTTCAACACTATCCTAGAAAAAGTGCCTGAGCCTACTGGTGATCCTGAGAACCCAACACAATTACAAGTTTTCACATTGGACTACGATAATTATGTTGGTAAAATCGGTATCGCTCGTATCTTCAACGGTAAAATTGCAAAAGGGGATAACATTCTCCTTGCAAAAGCCGATGGTGAAATGGTCAAAGGGAAAATTTCTAAATTGATCGGATTCATGGGCCTTAACCGTATGGAGATCCAAGAAGCAGAAGCGGGTGATATCGTTGCTGTTGCCGGTATCGAAACGGTAGATGTTGGGGATACGATCTGTGATCCACAAAATCCTATGCCACTTGACCCTATGCATATCGAAGAGCCTACGTTGACCGTTGTTTTCTCGGTTAATGACTCTCCCCTTGCAGGTCAAGAGGGTAAACACGTTACCGCAAACAAAATCCGCGAGCGTCTTGATTCTGAAATGAACACCAACGTAGCAATGCGTTATGAAACTGTCGGAGAAGGTAAATTTATCGTTTCCGGTCGTGGTGAGCTTCAAATCACGATTCTTGCAGAAAACATGCGTCGTGAAGGGTTCGAGTTCGGTATCGGACGTCCTGAAGTTATCGTAAAAGAGATCGAAGGGGTCAAATGTGAACCGTTCGAGCACCTTGTTGTTGACCTTCCGGCAGACAATGCAGGTACGATCATCGAGCGTCTCGGTCGTCGTAAAGCGGAAATGAAAGCAATGGTACCAATGGGTGAGGGCTTTACTCGCGTAGAGTTCGAAATCCCTGCACGTGGTTTGATCGGTTTCCGTGGTCAGTTCTTGACTGATACCAAAGGTGAGGGTGTAATGAATCACTCATTCCTTGAATTCCGTCCTTACACCGGTAACGTTGAGAGCCGTCAATACGGAGCATTGATCTCTATGGAAGACGGTGTTGCGTTAGCGTACTCATTGTTCAACCTCCAAGATCGCGGTGTCCTTTTCACAGCGCCTCAAACAAAAGTGTACAAAGGGATGATCATCGGTGAGCACAGTCGTTCAAACGACCTTGACGTTAACCCGATCAAAGGTAAAGCACAATCAAACGTACGTTCTTCAGGTGCCGATGAAGCGATTAAACTCGTTCCACCACGTGATATGAACCTTGAGCGTGCATTAGAGTGGATCGAAGACGATGAACTTCTCGAAGTTACACCGATCAGTATCCGTATCCGTAAACGTTGGTTAGATCCTAGTGATCGTAAACGTTACGG
>NZ_JAFLKV010000117.1:22959-24119 GCF_019163035.1 Sulfuricurvum sp. | reverse complement strand
ATTTTTGCTAATGTCACTTTTTTTTGCTTCGGCGTCATCTTCGAGTGCCACAACACCACCGCGTCACCGAAATGATTTTTAAAACGCTTCTCCATTTGAGGAGTGAGGGATATTTCGGGGAGTAACAACAGCGCCCTCTTCCCCTCGCTGAGGACTTCATCCATACGAGACATATAGATTTCACTTTTTCCCGCTCCCGTATCACCGAAAAGGAGTGAAACACTCTGTAAACGGATAAAATCGAGGGCTTGGGATTGAGTTTCGGAGAGGGTGATCGAAACAGCTATCCGTTCGTGGTGAGCCTGTCGAACCATAAACTCAGAGAGAACGGGATATGGGACAAATAAATTAAGTGCCTCCCCCAACGAGCACCCATAATAATCACTCATAAACTGTGCCGTTTTGATTTGGTTAGATGAATAAAATAAATCACATATTTCACTAATCGGTTGCGTTGCGAAATCAGGTTTATCACACGGCGCTATTATCACTCCGTGCAGGATACGAGTTGAGAGGGCAACTTCGACTTCAGAGCCTATTAGTAAGGTATTTTCACAGTGGTAAGTTAGAAGTTCAAGGGGAGAACCCAAAAGGGCTATATGATAAAAATACACTCTTTGTTATTAATCAATCAAATTTTGACAATATGTACCTGCATTACCCGTTGCTGTCCTGTCACATGAAAATGTACCAGTTGTACTATTGTAATCAAAATTAATATCCGTATTCATTACATGAAAAACATAACGCCAAGTTGTTCCCATTTGAGTTACACTGGCATTCCAATGGCCATTCGAGCTATTTTGAGTGGCTAACCCATATTGCAAAAGAGTAGACGTTGTTGTTCCATTATGATCAAATAACTCAGTTGTAGTATGATGGAGCTGATTAATATAAGCACTATCTCCCCGTAATAAACGTGCTTGACGTTCACTCACAATCGCGGATCGAATCGCCGCTACATCGCTGCGCCCTTTGGCTATCTGTGCATCATCACGTGTTGCCGCAAATTTAGGAACAGCGATTGCAGCTAAAATTCCCAATACAACAATGACAAAAACAAGTTCTATCATCGTAAAAGCAAAACGTTTCATTTTATAATCCTAATTGTTCTGAGTTTTACGATTGAAAATCAATCACATAAATCAATTCAATTTTAC
>NZ_JAFLKV010000117.1:19720-22859 GCF_019163035.1 Sulfuricurvum sp. | reverse complement strand
AATTGTTCTGAGTTTTACGATTGAAAATCAATCACATAAATCAATTCAATTTTACATTCCCACTCAGGAGAGTGGGAACGAAAGATGTCTAAAAAATTACTTAATAAGTGATCTTTTTCCCACCAAAAATATGAGTTTTTCCACCCGTTATTGCGATATTATTTGTAGCAGCAGCTTGCTGTACTCCTGCACAAACAGTATTTGTCGCACCAGTTGTATTTGGCGTCAACGTAATGTTACCGTCACTTGAAGCATTGAAATCAAAACAGTTCACGTTATCAACGACAATATAAGCTACTGTACCATATGTATATGTGGCATTTGCAGCAAGGCTAGTTTTGACGTTAGTCATTTTATCCATTGCAGTTGTATTCCACTCACCTTGTGCAGTGTACTGTGAACCCAGATCTTGGATAAACGTGGAAACTTCCGTAGCACCTTTTGAGATTTTTGCATCATCACGGGTTGCTGCCAATTTTGGAATAGCAACAGCCGCCAAAATACCTAGAATAACGATAACGAAGATTAATTCGATCATAGTAAAACCTGAACGTTTCATGGTTTTCTCCTTATGAAGTATTAGTAGTGATTACACTCGTAACCCTATTGTCATTATGAGTTGCTTTATCTTATAGTTTGATTAAATACAACAAAAATCGACAAAAATATTATACATGAGGTGTTAAAGAAGAATATGGCATAATTTTTACAAAATCAAGGAGATATGATGAAAATCGCTGTACCGGTAGTCGATGATAGTTTGAGAATGGCGGGGAATGCGGGACATACCCCTTATTTTGCAATATTTAACCTCAATGGAGGGATGTTTAAAACGTTTGCATTAGAAGGATTGCGCGCTAATCCAAAAGTAGTAGTAGGAGAAGATCATCATGATCATGATGAGCACCACACTTGCGACCACGATGAGGGCGATGTAGAACATATCAAGGCACATGATACGATGGCGGGTACAATTGAGGATTGCGATTATCTCGTCGTCAAAATGGCATGTAAGAACACCGCAAAAAGTATGAGCAATGTAGGTGTAAAGCTCCAAAAGTACAATGGAATCGAAACATCGGCATCCAAAGTTTTGAGTGAATTAGCATCTCAATTCAAATAATCCTCCACTTTAATTCTCGTTTATAAATTGGAGGCGTATAATTCGCACCATAAATGAAGTGAAAACTTCAAATCTTCATCTCTATACAGTATATAGATGAACCCTAAAAGGTAAAAGAACACCATGATTTCCGCAGAGATTGAGACGTTAGGCATAAAAAATAGTGGAAAGATTTTCCATAACCTTGATTACGATGAGCTGATGAAGCATGAACTGGATAACGGTGAATGCCGCCTTGCAAGCAGTGGTGCAACGATGGTCGATACCGGTATTTTTACCGGTCGAAGCCCAAAAGATAAATATTTTGTCGATTCTGACCCCTCTAACCAATACATCGCGTGGGGTGATGTGAACAAAAAAATCGATAAATCGGTTTTTGATGAACTCCTCGTCGTAGCCCGCGAACAGCTCTCAGAAAAAGATCTCTACATCACCGACGTTTATTGCGGATCAAGTGCTTCGAGTAAGCGTTCCGTCCGATTTGTTTCTGAAATCGCATGGCAATCTCATTTTGTCAAAAATATGTTTATCCGCCCAAGCAAAACGGAACTCGAAACTTTCAAACCCTCTTTTACTGTACTAAACGCATGTAAAGCGGTAAATGAAAAATGGGCAAATCACGGTTTGAACTCCGAAGTGTTCGTTCTCTTTAGCGTCGAAGAGAATCTCTGTATTATCGGTGGAACATGGTACGGCGGTGAGATGAAAAAAGGTATTTTTTCAATGATGAACTACTGGCTTCCATTAGAGGGGAAACTATCTATGCACTGCTCTGCGAATGTTGGAGCTGCGGGTGATACCTGCCTCTTCTTCGGACTCAGCGGTACGGGTAAAACCACCCTATCCACTGACCCTAAACGGGCACTCATAGGTGATGATGAGCATGGTTGGGATGATGAGGGTGTTTTCAACTTCGAGGGGGGATGCTACGCAAAAGTGATCAATCTCGACCCATCTAGCGAACCTGAGATTCACAGCGCTATCCGCCCTAATGCACTGTTAGAGAACGTCGTTTACGATGAAGATGGTATCGTTGATTATACCGATGGTTCTAAAACAGAAAATACCCGCGTATCGTACCCGATCGAACATATCGACAATCACCAGCCCTCACTCATGGCAGCACATCCAAAAAACATCATTTTCCTCTCTGCCGATGCGTTCGGAGTATTGCCTCCGGTCAGCCGTCTTACTAAAGAACAAGCAATGTACTACTTCCTCAGCGGATATACGGCAAAAGTTGCGGGTACAGAGCGGGGAATCACCGAGCCGGTTGCAACCTTTAGTTCATGTTTCGGTGAAGCATTTTTGCCTTTGCATCCAACCGTCTATGCGAAACTTCTCGGTGAAAAAATCGATGAACATCGCGTAAACGTTTATCTGGTCAATACCGGATGGACGGGTGGTGGATATGGTGTCGGTAAGCGAATGAGCATTAAAGATACCCGTGCGTGCATTAATGCTATTTTAGACGGTACTATCAATGAAAGTGAATTCGATACTACCAACACCTTCGGTTTCCATATCCCTAAAACACTTGGTTCTATCGATCCAGTAATCCTTAACCCTCGTAATGCATGGGCAGACCGCGATGCGTATCTCGTTCAGCGTGATAATTTAGCGGCTCTTTTCATCAAAAACTTCCAAAAATATACCGATGGACAGAGTGAGTTTGATTACTCTGCTGCGGGACCAAAACTTCCATAACTTCTACTAACTACTTTTCTTTTTTTACAAGAAAAGTAGCAAAACAAGCATAGCGCTTTTGCAAAGCAAAATGTTTCTCTGAAAAGAAAATCGCCCTCACAACAAAACGCTATCGGTACGCTTTTGCCCTACGGCAAGCGACCTTATTCTTGGTATGTTGTGGGGACACTATTTTTATTTTATAATTTTGATTGTAGTATTTAGAAAGAAAAGGCACAGAGCAAATGCTCTGTGCTGAAGATTAGCAAGAATAAGTAGATTTGAATTCGAATGCAGTTGGGCGAGATTCATCAGGCCATACTTGTGTTT
>NZ_JAFLKV010000117.1:7916-19620 GCF_019163035.1 Sulfuricurvum sp. | reverse complement strand
GTAGATTTGAATTCGAATGCAGTTGGGCGAGATTCATCAGGCCATACTTGTGTTTCGAATTTGTAATGCTGGTATGTATCAATGAACTCAGGAGTCATTACCGGCTGCAAGAACTCGTTATCACGAATCAATGCTTCTAATGAACCACGTAATGTATGTGGCATTTGAGGAATCCCTTTTTCACGGATTTCAGCAAGGCTAAGTTCGAATAGATCTTCATCCATAGGACCAACTGGAACTGTTTTGTTTTTGATACCATCAAGTCCAGCTAGCAACATTGCTGTAAATGCTAGATATGGGCATGAAGTAGAATCAGGGAAACGCATTTCGATACGTGTCGCTTTTTCACCCGCACCGTATGGAACACGGCAAGAAGCAGAACGGTTTTGGCTAGAATAAGTCAAAATCGAAGGAGCTTCGAAACCGGGGATAAGGCGTTTGTATGAGTTGGTTGATGGGTTTGTGAATGCTGCAACCGCGCGAGCATGTGCGAAGATACCGCCTACATAGTGAAGCGCTGTTTCAGACAAGTTGCTGTAGCCACCCTCTTTGTAGAATGTATTTTTGCCGTCTTTCCAAATTGATTGGTGAACGTGCATACCGTTACCGTTATCTCCATAAAGCGGTTTAGGCATGAAAGTAACCGTTTTACCATTAAGATGAGCAACCATTTTGATAACGTATTTAAGTTTTTGGACGTTATCAGCCGCTTCTACAAGAGTTCCGAAAACGATACCGATTTCACCTTGACCTTGTGCAACTTCGTGGTGACCGAGAACAACTTCAAGACCAACTTGCTCTAACGCCAACATCATCTCAGCACGAAGATCAACCATAGTATCGATCGGTGCTACTGGGAAGTAACCCCCTTTATTACGTGGGCGATGACCGGTATTGAACCCGTCTTTAAATGATTTTGCATCATTCCACTCACCCTCTTCAGTATCAACTTCAAAATATTGGCAGTTTACTTCGTCGCGAATTTTTACATCATCGAATACGAAGAACTCATTTTCAGGACCGAAATAAGCTACGTCACCGACACCGGCATTTGCAAGGTGCTGAAGTGCTTTTTTAGCGATAGCACGAGGACATTTTTCATATGCTTGACCTTTGTAAATATCATAAACATCACAGAATACGATAACGGTCGGATCAGCAGTAAATGGATCCATAAACGCAGATTCAGCATCCGGTTTAAGCAACATATCTGAGCGATTAATCGGCTGCCAAGCATCGATAGATGAACCATCAAATGGAAGACCGCCTTCAAATTGACCCGCGTTTACCGCACTCATACGGTAACTAACGTGATGCCATGTCCCTTTCATATCGGTGAAACGAAAGTCAACGAATTGAACATCGTTCTCTTTACAAAAACTGAAAAACTCGTCGACACTATTTACGAATTTACCCATGCAAATCTCCTGAAAATAATAAAGTGCGGGCAGTATAGCAAAAGTTGGCAAAAAAAGGAGGGTTTCGAGTGATTAAAATTTAACCATTTCCCGATCTCGTCCCAAATAAAGGGCACATTTATCATATCCAACGGAACGAGCCAACGCTTCTGCTTCTTGAGTATAAAGCCCTACTTGCTCTTTGCAATGGGCATCCGAACCGAATGTTATCGGTATCTCCAACTCTGCGATTAACTCCATTAAAAGGGGCGATGGATAGGCTTCCGCAATCGGTTTTCGATACCCTGCAACATTGATCTCTATCGACATATTTGCTTTTTTAATCGCTTTTAGTGCCCCTTCTGATAAAGAGCGGATATCCCCTGTCGGAAGATATTTAAATATTTTAAGTAAATCAAAATGCCCGACGATATCGAATTTTCCACTCTGTGCCATCGCCTCTACCAATGCAAAATAGCGACGATAAATATCATCGATATCCGCTCCCTCATATCGACCAATAAATTCAGGATTATCAAACCCCCAATCATCAATAAAATGGACACTTCCGATCAAATAATCGCACGATCGATTCAATACGATGTTATCCATATATCCCGGGAGATAATCGATCTCATATCCCAATAAGACGTGAATTTTATCTGCGTATTTGTCCTGAGCCTCTTTTACCCATCCCTCATACAGTTCCATTTGATCAAAACGCATTCGATACGCCAGATCATAGTGCATCGGCGCGTGATCGGAAAAACCGAAATATTCGGTTTGACATGCAATAGCGGCTTCAACGTACTCTGCAACCGTTCCGGTAGCATGATTGCAGAGTACGGTATGGTTGTGAAGATCGACTTTCATGAATATGCCCTAGGTAAAAATAATGGTTTTAATGTTATTATAGTGCAATTTTAAAAAAATCGTTGAGGATAAAGATCATGACGCAAGAAGAGTTAGATGCGCTAATGAATGGTGACGTAGATTTAGATATGGGAGTTGAAGAAGAAGTGGCCGAAGCTCCTGAATCTTCAGAAGAGCCTATCGATCCGAAGTACTATAGTGAAGGAGATGCCGATAAATATCGTGTTTCTGCACTTCACAGCTGGCCACCCCCACCGCCGACCGATGATAACAAAATGGTTCATCAGCTCGATGACGTTACTAAAGAGAGTGAAGAAAAAGCATCTGAAATTTTTGACCTTATCGAAGAGATTAGCAATGACCTTGGAAAAGGTGAAAAAGATGTCAAAACACTTCAAGCAATTATTAAAAGCAATGTTGATCTTTTTACCACTCTAAGCGAAAAATTTCCTCATATTGAGGCATTTAAAACTCAATTAGCAGAAAATGAGCGAGCCAAAGATGGGCTCAATGACGTTTTAGATATCCTTCAAAATGGCGGAGACACTATTATGAATGTTATGGATATTATGCAATACCAAGATATTCACCGTCAAAAAATCGAACGAGTTATCAACGTTATGCGTGCTCTCTCGACCTACATGAACCATCTCTTTGCCGGAAAAATCGACGACAGCAAGCGTGTCAGCTCTGCGGTTCATATTCACGGGGACACCTCGACTGAAGATATCGTAAACAGTGATGATATCGAAGCATTATTAGCTTCGTTTGGGCAAAAATAAATAAACAAAACGATACAATCTGCTCACTATTTTTGACCACAAGAGAGTCATATTGAAAAAAGTCGAGCTTCTATCCCCCGCGGGGAATTTAGAAAAATTAAAAATTGCTATCGATTTCGGGGCAGATGCCGTATACGGTGGTGTCAGCCATTTTTCACTCCGCATCCGTTCCGGTAAAGAGTTTGATCTAGAAAGTTTCAAAGAGGGAATCGATTATGCCCATGAACGCGGGCGTAAAGTCTATGTCACCATCAACGGTTTTCCGTTCAATTCTCAATTAAAACTGCTCAAAGAGCATATTGCCATAATGGCTTCTTTAAAACCCGATGCATTTATCGTTGCAACCCCCGGAGTTCTCAAACTAGCTCACCAGATTGCACCCAATATTCCGCTTCATCTGTCGACCCAAGCCAACGTCATGAACATTTTGGATGCACAAGTGTACTACGATATGGGGGCTCGTCGCATTATTGCCGCACGGGAAATTTCGCTCAAAGATTTAAAACAGATCAAAGCAGAGCTTCCCGATTTAGAGATCGAAGTGTTTGTGCATGGATCAATGTGTTTTGCTTACAGCGGTCGATGTCTAATCTCGACACTCCAAAGCGGCCGTGTCCCTAACCGAGGAAGCTGTGCCAACGACTGCCGATTTCCTTATGAAATGTACGCCGCCAATCCTGAAACGGGAACCCTCTTCAAACTTGTCGAAGATGAAGGAATCGGTACTTACATCATGAATTCCAAAGATCTAAATCTCGCAAGCCATATCAAAGAGATTCTAGATGCTGGATGTATCGATTCACTCAAAATCGAAGGGCGTACAAAAGCACCGTATTACGCCGCTATTACGGCAAAAGTCTACCGCCGTGCAATTAATGATTACTATGAGGGAAAAAGTAATCCTGATAGCTACCAAAAAGAGCTTAATACGATGCAAAACCGAGGCTTTACCGATGCTTATCTCATCAACCGCCCTTTTGAAAAACACGATACCCAAAATCTCGATTATTCAATGATGATGGGAACCCATCAGGTGAGCGGTATCGTAGACGAATCGGGTGAGTATTTCGAGTGCAAGTATAAAACTTTCCCGAATGATACGATGGAACTCGTTTTCCCTGAGGGGAATCTCCTAGAGCCGATCGATAATGAAATCGGAAAAATTTGGGAAGAGAATGGGGAGTGGCATATCTCATTTAAACAGCTCCTCGCTGAAAACGGCAAAGTTTGGGATCAGGTTCACAGCGGAAATCTCAACCGCTTTAGAGTGCCATGTGCTCTGCCTCATTTCACCTTTTTCCGTATCCCAGCTACAGAAGATATGGGAACGGTAACAAAGTGTTAATTTCAAAACCTAAGGAGTCAATTCAATGAAATTTGTATCAATAATTATGGGAAGTAAAAGTGACTTTGATGTCATGAAATCGTGTTCAGAGACCCTCGAAGAGTTTGGTGTTCAGTACGAACTCATCATCTCATCAGCGCACCGAAGCCCTGAACGTACCAAAGAATATGTCATTGCAGCAGAAGCTAAAGGGGCACAAGTATTTATCGCGGCTGCCGGTATGGCGGCTCATTTAGCTGGAGTACTATCGTCAAAAACGATCAAACCGATTATCGGTGTTCCAATGAGTGCTTCAGCCCTTAGCGGAATCGATGCTCTCCTCTCAACCGTTCAAATGCCCGCCGGTATGCCGGTAGCAACCGTTGCTATCGGAAAAGCGGGAGCGATAAACTCTGCCTATCTCGCGATGCAAATTTTAGCGTTAGAAAATGAAGAGTTACGGATGAAACTCCAAGAAGACCGTATCGCGAAAGCAAAAAAAGTTGAAATGGATTCATTAGAAATAGAAACTATTTTATAATTAGGGTACGCGTTTTGCTATACTAATTAAAATTTGAAGGCGGTGAACAATGCAAGGATGGATGAGTATCGATGATTACGCTCAAATGGCGAATATGGAGCGTAGTGCCGTTGAAGCATTGATCGTTCGTGGAAAACTCACTACTCTCATCGAAGATGGTGAAGTAATCATCGATCCGGGTCAGGGGATGGCGGGTCTTGTCCCATCGACGATGCATGAGCTTAGTGCATCCGAAGCAGATATCACCCTCGGTGCCAGTTTTGTCGAAAAAACCATAGGTACTATCATCAATCTTCACGAAAAAGTCCTGGTAGCCAAAGAGGAGACCATCGAATCGATCAAAAACGAGAACCAATTTCTCAAAGATGCCCTCGACTCTCTTCAAGAACTGTACGAAGAAGACCGTAACACTATCGCTACCCTCACCGAACAGCTCAAACTCTCTCAACAAGAGGTTGAGTTCATGCGTCGTAAATACAAACTGATGTGGGGTAAAGTCATCGACGATCACGCTGCGCAATGACAATACAACCTGAGTGTATTGGGTGTATTATCGCCCAAAGCGGGCGTGTCTGCGATGCTATTCATGCCGATGAATCATTACGAAAACGTATTATCAGTTATGTCGAAACAACCCTTCAAAATGCCAATTTTACCCTCTCGCCACCCATAATCGCCGCACCGTTATACGAACAAATAGCAATTCTTGCTCAGATCGATGATTTGTACGAAGAACAGAAACAACACGCCTCAGTTCAAGCTAAAAGCTATATCCCTTTTTTAGAAGAAACGATCCAAAACAGTGATGATCCGCTCATCGCTATTCTCAAAACAGCCGTAGTCGGCAATGTGATCGATCTCGCCGCCGAAGTGAGCTTTGATCTGCATGAGGCGATTATGTCGGTCTTTAATATGCCCTTTGCCCATGATGATACCAAAACATTACACGCTACGCTCACACATACTAAAACACTCCTCTATATCGGCGATAATGCGGGAGAACACATTTTCGATGCGTTAGCGATCCGCTTCCTACAAAAACTCTATCCGCACATAGCAGTTACCTATTTAGTACGCGGGAATCCGATCATCAATGATGTTACGATGAGCGAAGCGCAGGAAGCAGGAATAGATAAAGTATGTACCCTCATGGACAGCGGTGTTCCCACCCCAGGATTTGTTTACAGCCTCGCCTCTCCCGAAGCCAAAAAACTTTTTGACAGTGCCGATTTGATTATTGCCAAAGGGATGGGAAATTATGAGTGCATGACCCCTCAACAACGACAGAACATTTGCTTTTTACTCAAAGTAAAATGTTCCGTGGTTGCCGCTTCGCTGAATCTAAAAATAGGTGACATCGTCTGTAAACTCTCTTAAGAGATACAGATTCGGTTTCTCCCCTCTGCTTTTGCCTGATACAAAGCACTATCGGCACGCCCTACGATATTTTCAATCCGATCTCCCTCACGGCTTTCACTGATTCCAAAACTGCACGTAAGAGTATGAATATGGGGGAAATCATACATTTCGATAACCGATTTGATTTTCTCAGCCAACTGTTCACCCCCAGTAAGTGTCGTATCTGGACAAATAATCATAAACTCTTCTCCACCCCATCGCCCAACAATATCAACATTACGAATATTATCACTGAGCAATTTAGCAAAGATAACTAACGTTTTGTCTCCCACCAAATGACCGTAAGTATCATTAACACGCTTGAAGTAATCCAAATCAATCATAATAACCGAAAAAATTCGACCTGTTCGTTCATAAAAGTGATAGCACTCTAAAAGTTTTTCATCCAAACGAATACGATTAGTAAGCCCCGTTAGTGGATCAGTCGTTGCCATTTTCAAAAGCCGTTTATTGTATTTTCCCATCTCAAACTGACGATAAATAAAAATAGAAATGATAAATAAAGCTGCTAAGGCGATCCCATACACCCAACTGTAATCAACCCTATCTTCATAGGTAATCGCAATATATTGGTTCATAATTTTCTGTCGATCTACAATACTAATCGAATCTATAGCCTTATCAATAATCGATTTTAGCTCAGGATAATCGTTACGAATCATCATCCGAAGATCAAAATTAAACTCTGTTGTTCCTGATATCTTCAAATCGACATGATGGTCTTCATTTATAAGATAGGCAACTGAGGGAAGTATATCAATTACCGCATCTACACGTCCCGAACTGAGAGCATTGAGGGCTTCACGAGTATCTTCTACCCCTATAATAGTGATATCAGGATATTTTAGGGCTATTGATTCGGCAACGTTATTTCCCTCAGCAATCGCTACCCGTTTCCCTCCCAACGCATTTAACCCCGGAAGAAAATCTATCGCTTTACCGGTAACAATGACATTTGCGAATGTGGCATACGGTTTGGAAAAAAGTGCGTAGCGCTCTTTCTCCTTGGAAATAGATGTTCCTAATGCCACATCGACAATTTTGGTTTTCATCGATTCAAGGATACCCCCCCACGTCAATGAAGGGGTAAAAGAGCTCTTCATGCCGGTTCGCTCAACAATAAGCTTCCAAAAATCAACCCCTATTCCCTGAAGTTCTTGCGAATTATGCTCTGGATAAAAAGTAAAAGGAGGCCATTGCTCTATCGAGGTGTAGCGGATAATATTCGTATGTAAAAATGAGTGTTCATCAACACTCAATGCTACGGATTGTTTGCCTGTATCATCATAAATAAACCCATCCAATCGCTTTTCATCTTGATGAATTCCCATAACCCGATAAATATCCGATATACGACGGAATTTATCTACGGTTATTGCCCCCAGGGGCTGATCTCCTCTATACGCCAACGATTTAAGTACCTCTCCCTCATATACGAGAGATTCAAGTGACTTATTTTGCCCATTATAGTGTGTTCGTATAAGTTGCGCTGTTTCAGGAATATGTGAAAAAGCATACTCCCACCCTTTTAAGGTCGCGTCGACAAACGCCCTTACCCTTTTAGGATGATTACGTACTTCTAAATCTGACGTAAAAAGGATATCGCTATAAAAATCAAATCCATATGCTTCAGGGCTAATAGCATTTGTCTCAACCCCTTTTTCTTTCAAAATATAGGGTTCATTAGAGATATAACACGCCATAACATCAGTTTTTCCGTTAGAAATATCCATTGGATTGTAGCTATGTTCTATCGTTTTGAGCTCATCTACCGAAAGTCCTTGCGAATTAAGCATGGCGCGAACTGATATCGTATCTTGAAAATCTTGCGTCATCATGATCCGTTTGCCGACCAAATCACGGGGAGTTTTAATATCAGCTGATTTTTGAGAGAGCAGGATAAAAGGAGAACTTTGAAAGATCGCTGCCAATGCAACCACATTTCGCCCTTTCATTCGATCGACCAAAAGTGATGATCTCCCAATACCATAAGTACTATGACCCGCCATTACTTCATCAACGGCAAGTTTTTTCGAATCAAATTTTTGAATCGTTACATCGAGCCCCGCATCACGGTAATATCCTTTCTCTTTAGCAATGTAATACCCTGCAAACTGAAACTGATCCGCCCATTGCAGTTGAACGGAAACTTTCTCTACAGCAGGCTGAGCATTGAGCGCAGTAATAGATAAAAATAATATAAATAAATAGTATTTCATTATTTACCTCACTTAGTTGCTCCCATAATAGGATGTATTCCTTTAAGAAATCCTTTGAATAGTCCTTTTTTGGTATAATGACGTAATTTATTTATATGGGATAACTATGATTACGTTCGGTGATATGCTTTTAAAACTTCAACAATTTTGGAATGACCAAGGGTGTGCGATCGTCCAGCCTTATGACATCGCCGCAGGAGCAGGGACATTTCACCCTGCAACGTTTCTTCGTTCACTCGACTCAAAACCGTGGTCAGTCGCCTATGTCGCACCCAGCCGACGCCCGACAGACGGTCGTTACGGCGAAAATCCGAACCGTTTGGGAAGCTACTATCAGTTTCAAGTCCTCATCAAACCGAGTCCTGAGAATATCCAAGAACTCTATCTCAAAAGTTTAGAATACCTCGGTCTAAACCTCAAAGATCATGACATCCGTTTCGTCGAAGACAACTGGGAATCTCCGACCCTCGGAGCATGGGGTCTGGGTTGGGAAGTATGGCTCAACGGTATGGAAGTAACTCAATTCACCTACTTTCAGCAAGTCGGCGGAGTAACGTGTGATCCCGTAGCGGTTGAAATCACCTACGGTACGGAGCGTCTGGCGATGTATCTGCAAGGGGTCGATACGGTATTTGACATCGTATGGAGCGAAAACAAATTCGGCAAAACTCTCTACCGCGACATCCACAAAGAGGGTGAGATCGAGTTTTCAAAATACAACTTCGAAATCGCCGATACGACAATGCTCTTTCATGAGTTTGAAGCCAAAGCCACCGAGTGTAAACGATGTCTCGATGCCGAGCTTCCCCTCCCCGCGTATGATCTGTGCATGATGGCGTCCCATACGTTTAACACCCTCGATGCGCGCAAAGCGATCTCAGTAACAGAACGTGCCAACTATATCCTCAAAATCCGAGAGTTAGCCAAAGGGTGTGCAGAGCTGTATAAATCACAAGAAGAGGAAAGAAACCTCCGCGTAAAAGCCTAATGCAAACCCTCATCGGTCAGATTGATCGAATCATCTACCAAAACAACGGCTTTTTTATCGCTGCACTTAAAAACGGTGATAAAATCAGCGCCCACTACTACGAAAGCGATGTCGATAATCTCAAAGATGCGGCGGTGACCCTCAAAGGCTCATGGGAAGAACACGCGCAACACGGTCGAACGTTTAAAGCCCAGAGTCTCATCGTCAACCAAAACGAACTCTTCTTTTTTCTCAACCGCGTCGTCAAAGGCTTTACTAAAAAACTCACCGCCGAGCTGATCGAAAAATACGGTACTGAGGGGCTGATTGATATACTCGACAATGATATCGAGCGTCTAATGGAGATTAAAGGGATGAATGAAAAACGTCTCCTCAAGCTCTCCAGCGGATGGAAACAGTTTCGCTCCATGAGAGCATTAGGAGAATTTTTAGCCCCATTCGGTGTCACCCCTGCCCTCCTTCGACTTATAGCCGGAGCGTTAAAAGAGGTAAAAGACCCCATCGAAGCGATCAAACATAACCCGTATGGTCTGATGCGGATTAATGGTATCGGGTTTAAAAAAGCCGATGAGATTGCTCTAAATATGGGGCTAAGGGCAGATGATGAACGGCGTATCCAAGCGGCAATGGAGTATACCCTCAGTGAATACTGCGACTCTGAGGGGAACAGCTGTATCGAAAAAAACGCCCTTTTTGCCAAGCTCGATCTCCTCGTAGCATTAGGGGATCAACGTACCTACGAAGAGGCTCTCGATGATCGTCTGCGAGAGGGGAGCATTACGTTACTTCCCAGTTCCAAACTCTCCCCTACCCGCATATATGAAGCCGAAACACTTCTGATAGAGCAGTTTAAACGTCGAGGTAAAAATACACATGAACCTCTGAGTGATGATCTAAGCGCATTTTGTGAAGCCCATACTCTCACCCTCGGCGAACAACAATTTAGCGCGTTGGAGCTCATTAATCGCGGTGCAGGGCTTATCTTGCTTGTCGGATATGCCGGAACGGGGAAAAGTACCACCGCTAAAGCGCTCCTTGATCTTTTAGCCACCCGTCATGAACCGAGCCTCATTATGACGTGTGCTCTGAGCGGTATCGCATCTCAGCGGATACGGGAGCGCAGCGGCTATCAAAGTTCTACGATTCAAAGTCTGCTGGTGCGATTCGAATCGCACGACACGATGCCTTTTCAGGTGATCTTGATCGATGAAGCCTCGATGATCAACTCGATGCTCTTTGCGCGGCTGATGGCGAAGATTGATCGCGATGCGACGGTGATTATCGTCGGCGATGATGCACAACTCCCCCCTATTGGAGCAGGTAGCCCCTTGAGCGATGCAATTGCCCTAAACCTCGCCCCGACGGTGATGCTCACCCAAATCTACCGTCAAAGCCCCGATCAAGCAATCGCCCTGATCGCCAACGAGGTTCGAAAAGGGGTAATCCCCAATTATCAAGAGAGCTATGAAGACTTTACGTTTTTGAGTGTCGATCTCCCCAACCGCTATGCCCTCAAAAATTCTCTCACGGCAACCGAATTCGAAGAGGTGCTCAAAACCCATTCTCACAATACGTTGGCGGCTATCGCCGATGTCACCTTGAAATATCTCTCACAGTCGCGCAAAAAACTCGAATCGAAACAGATACGCGAATACCTCAGCGCCTTTCAGGTGATCTCACCGATGAGAGGCAATGCGCTGGGGGTAGATAATCTCAATCTCTTATTGCAAAGCTATTTCAACCCGAATCCGAAGAAAAAAGTCAAAACGCTCAAAGGGGAATTCGGGCTTCACGACAAAGTGGTGCACACCAAAAATGAAAACCTCCCTTCCACTACCCCCGAAGAGTTTAAAGAGGGAAATGATCCGAGTGAGAGACGGATATTTAACGGAATGTGCGGTCTTATCTTCCGACTCGATGAGGAAGAGGAACTCTGTTATGTCTATTATCCCAATGAAGAGCTAATCGTCCACTATAAATATGATCAAATCAGCGATTATCTGAGCCTCTCTTATGCCCTGAGCGTCCATAAAGTGCAAGGGATGGAATACGAACGGGTCGTAATGGTGATGAGTTTTTCACACCACATTATGCTCAATACCAAACTCCTCTATACGGCGCTCACACGGGCAAAAAAACATTGTATCGTTGTGGGGGAGAG
>NZ_JAFLKV010000117.1:0-7816 GCF_019163035.1 Sulfuricurvum sp. | reverse complement strand
CCAAAAAATCCGACTACTGCGGCTAAAGTGGAACTGGGAAAAATGCTCTATTTTGAACCACGCCTCTCTAAAAGTGGTTTGATCAGCTGTAACAGTTGTCATAACCTCGCAATCGGAGGAGTTGACGGTATGTCTGCCGCTATTGGACACAAATGGACTGCTAACCCACACGGACTAAGCTCACCGACGGTCTACAATGCCGTATTCTACAGCCAACAATTCTGGGACGGTCGTTCACCTCATCTCGAAGACCAAGCTCAAGGACCGATCCAAGCGGGACCAGAGATGGCGGCACCCAAAGATTTCGTCACCGGTGTAGTTAACTCAATGCCTACATACGTGGGTATGTTCCAAAAAGCATACGGGAAAGATGTCAAAATTACGTTTGAAAAAGTGGCAGACACGATCGCCGTATTCGAGCGTACCCTTGTTACTCCATCACGCTATGATGATTTCTTGAACGGCAAGAAAAATGCGTTGAGTACAGCGGAACAAAAAGGGCTTAAAACCTTTATTACCAAAGGGTGTGCTACCTGTCACAACGACATCGCACTCGGCGGAACAATGCAGGCTTTCGGTGTGGTCGCTCCGTATAAACACATGAACGTAGGAGATTTCAAAGGGGATAAAAACGGTATGGTACGTGTACCGACATTGCGTAATGTGACACAAACCGCCCCGTATTTCCACAATGGACAAATGGCAACTCTTCCTGAGGCAATTAAAGAGATGGGACGTATCCAGCTCGGTGTTGCTTTAAATGATAATGAAACAGCTGAGATCGAAACATTCCTAAAAGCGCTAGAGGGTAAAAAACCGATCGTCGTTTATCCGATGCTTCCGGCTTCTACAGCAAAAACTCCTAAAGTTGACGTCGTTAATAACTAAAAAATCTACTCACATACAATACCGGGAAACTCTTCTCGGTATTTCCCACATTCACTTTTTAACACTTGCAATATCTGAGGCTTTTTCACGGGGTCTAACCATTTAAGTAATTCAAGAAGCGGCGCTTCATCCATCGCACTGCAACCCGATGTAGGATGCTTATCCGCATGGTTAAGATGGATAAAAATACATGAACCGCGACTACGTTGTCCCATATCGTTGTATCCGATCACCGCGCCGTAGCGATAAACACCGTCGGATCGATGCATCACTTCGTAACTCGCGGGGAGAGAACTTTTGTCATAAATACGGAGCATTTTGTTATAACGGGAATCATTCACATCATCCACACAATAGAGATTGTCGTCCGCATACCAGTAGGGAAGTTTAAACGTCGTATTCTGATCGTAACCAAATGTTGCCGTTATCGAAAAAATTCCCGAGGGGGAACGTCCATCCCCTTCAATTTTAAGAGGCTCTTTAAACGCAACGTATCCCAAACCGCTTCGACCTAGCGTCAGGGGGGGTTGATCGCCTATTTTCACCCACTGTTCATGTTTCTCATACCGTTGCATAGAGGCTTGAGTCGCATTGAGTTCGGCTGAGAGTACCACAATAAGTTGCTCTGATGCAACCGCCATAAAAAGCGAAGACGAAAGGAAAAGGGGTAAAATTATTTTCAACATCTCATTTTTCTTAGTTTGTTTTAAAGTTAGGTAGTATAGCATATAGAAAATTTGGCAAGTGAGGCAATAATGGCAATAACGGTTCGTAAAGCAACGGAGGCGGATATTGAGATTATTGCCCAAGCATTGCTGGAAAGTTCACGCGGAGGGAAGAAGATCGGCTTGTTCGATCTGGTTTTTAACACCTCTGAATATGAAGTTCTCTTAGATAATCTCAAACGCTTAAGCCTCGCCTCGACTAAAAGCTATTGCCATTTCTCTAATTTTTTCATTGCCCTCTCAGATGGAACCATTGCCGGAACCATCTGCGGATATGAACCTCGCATTGCTACCCATGAGATTTTTTCAAAAGCGCTCGAAGAGATTGGATTTGATGAAACCTATCACGAACGGATTGCGGCCTATCTGCTATGCGAAGGTGAAGTGGATAACAAAACCTTTGTCCTCGATTTTATGCTTATCAAAAACGAATTTAAAAGTCTTGACGTCTTCAAAGAACTCATCGGTAAAAGTATGCTCACCGCTCGCCTCAAAGGGTACCGTAAAGTGCAAACGGCAATCGAAATTGGCTCAGTTGAGAATGAAATGATCTACAAAAAACTGGGCTTTACAGTCATCGATGAAAAACGGAGTGAATACTATAGTGAACAATTTGACCGTCCCGGTATTATGCGCTTGCAAATGATATTGTAAGGACTCACCATAGAATACGGAATTTTAGGACTACTCCCACCGGTCATCGCCATTTTTCTCGCTTTTTTTAGCCGTTCAGTCTTTATTGCACTTGCTATGGCGGTTCTTGTCGGCGAATTTATCATTGCCGATTTTCATCCCCTTAATGGACTTTTCCTAAGCTTTGAGCGTTTTGGAGGACTATTGAGTGAGGGATGGGTACTCAAAACCCTTGCCTTTGCGATCATGGTGGGTTCGGTTATGACCCTTATTGAGCGAAGCGGAGGGGTCAACGGACTGGTTCACGAACTGAGTGTCAAGCGCTCATGGGTCAAAACCAAACGGGGGGCGCTGATGCCCAGTTTTATCGCTGGGATTATCGTATTTATCGAATCCTCCATCACTTCGCTCGTTGCGGGTGCCATCGGGCGCCCTTTTTGTGATCGTCACGGAATCAGTCGCGCCAAACTCGCTTTTGTCTGTGATTCGACCTCCGCTCCCGTATGCTCACTGATCCCGCTCAACGGTTGGGGTGCCCTTTTACTCGGACTTATCGGGGGACAAATCACCGCAGGGCTTATCGCGGGAGAGAGTGCTACATGGTTAGTTCAATCCATTGCCTTTAATTTTTATGCCTTTATGGCTCTCATCGTCACCTTTATCGCTATATGGTTTGAGATCGATATCGGTCCCATGCGCCATGCCACGATTACCCCTCCCCAAATCGAATGTGAAGATGCAAAAGGAGACATTGGACTATTCCTATGGCCGATGGTGTGGATGATCGGAGGGGTCATTACTTTTATGTTTATCACGGGAAATGGAGATATTTTCAAGGGTTCGGGTTCAACCTCTATCTTTTACACCCTTCTCATCACTTTGATATTGATGCTGGGATATTACCGATTTAAAAATGCGCTCACGACCCGTGAATTTTTATCTGCCTCTTTGAGCGGAGCGAAATCAATGGCTCCGATAGCCGCTATTTTACTGTTTGCCTTTGCCATCGGCGGAGTGAGTTCGGACATGCACGTGGGGCAATATCTCGCCTCGTTTATCGGTGATTATCTCCCTAGAGAGTATTTGGCGGGGGCTATTTTTGTTCTGGCGGCGATTATCGCCTTTGCGACGGGGACGAGTTGGGGGACGTTTAGTATCATGCTCCCCATCGCCATCCCCCTCGCTGTCGGTCTCGATGCACCCATCGCACTGGCAATGGGAGCGGCGATATCGGGTGGCGTGTTTGGCGATCACTGCTCCCCTATCTCCGATACCACTATCATCTCCGCCATGGCGAGCGGATGTGAAGTAAAGGAACACGTTAAAACGCAGCTCCCCTATGCTCTGATTGCAGCGGGAATGTCACTCATTTTATATATTCTATTTGGAATCGCACTAACATGACAAAAGCCTCTCTTCTCCTCCTCGAAGATGACCCGAATCTCTCAGAGAGTGTGAGCGAATATCTCGAAGAGCAAGGCTATCAAGTCACTTGTGTGTATGATGCAACTAGCGCCGAAGATACCCTGTATGAGCAAAAGTTCGACCTCCTCCTCCTCGATGTCAACGTTCCGAACGAGAATGGATTTTCGTTGCTCAAAGCAAGCCGAAAAGAGGGAAATATTACCCCCGCTATTTTTATCACCTCTCGCAATGCGATGCAGGACGTCGAAGAGGGATTCGAGAGCGGCGGGGATGATTACATCCGCAAGCCTTTTGCACTCAAAGAGTTGCTTCTTCGGATTCAAACGATACTAAAGCGGAATTTTTATCATAATCCGACCGATGCCCTTACCCTTGGTGAAGCGATCACGTATGACATTGATAATCAAGTGCTAACCATCAACGGCAGTATTCAAAACCTCCATCTCAAAGAACACAAACTCCTCAAACTCTTTATCCAGCACCGCAACGAACTACTATCTCATGAAATGATTATGGAGCATTTGTGGGACTATGATGAAACCCCTAGCGATGGAAGTCTACGCACCTATATCAAAACGCTCCGCAAACTCCTCGGAAAGGATTCCATTGTCAGCCACAAGCGCCTCGGGTATCAATTTCGCTAAATACCGTACGCTCAGAGGTTTTTTACTGCTGTACGGAGTGATGAGCATCCTTATCTTATCCCTTATGGCTACCCTCTATTACGAGTCGATGAAAGAGCAAATGCTCTCTTCTCATCGCCTTGCAATGCAGCTGGAATCGGAGAGCTATGTCCCCCGACTCAAAACATGGCTAGAGAGCGGTCATAATCTGAAAACATTCCCCAAAGATTTAGCCTACACAACAGCCCTTTATGGATACGACAAAGATCTTCTCGTAGGAAATCTACACCAAAAACATCACAATTTCAGTGAAAATATCGTTTTGCACGAGGGGTATATACACCTTATCCTTGCCCTATCCCCGTATGGTTTGGGTGAATACTATTTGGTATTTGAAACCCGTGATGATGAGCTATGGCGACACCAAGTACTAACAAACTCGCTTCTTTTCGGCTCCATCCTCTTTTTGATCCTCGGAATTATCGGATTTAGTCTCTCTCGGATGTTTTTACGCCCCATGAACGAAGCGATAGCCCTGCTCGATGATTTTATCAAAGACACCACGCATGAGCTTAATACTCCCGTCAGTGCCATCCTCACCAATATTGAAGCACTCCATGAACAAGAACTTCCCGAAACCGTACAAAAAAAGCTCAAACGGATCGAAATCGCCTCCCGTACTATCTCAACCCTCTACGATGATCTCACCTACCTCATCCTCAACCACGATTTAGCGGTAGAAAATAGAGAGCTTAATCTGAGTGATCTTTTACATGAAAGAGTAGAATATTTCCGCCACCGTATCGAGCAAAAAAAGATTGCCCTCACCACTCACATCGACCCTGATATCACCTTTTGGATCGATACCACCAAAGCAACTCGGGTGATCGACAATCTCCTCTCCAATGCGATCAAATACAACCGTATAGGTGGTGCTATCTCTATCACCCTCCATACTGGTGTGTTGTGCGTCGAAGATAACGGTATCGGCATCCCAACAGAAATGATTGATCGGGTGTTCGAGCGCTATACGCGCGCCGATAAAAGTGTAGGGGGATTCGGGATCGGTCTCAATATCGTCGCGATGATTGCCCGTGAATATGATTTGAAAATATCGATTGAATCAAAAGAGAGAGGGGGAACGAAGATTTGTGTGAAGTGGGAATAGCCCCGCAAAAGCGGGGAGAGACGAGAGACAAAAACATAACATTGTGGGCTACGACGGCTCGTAGCAGCTAAAGTGTGTTTATTTCAACCCTGCAATATAATCGCTTAGTGCTTTCATATCGCCATCGCTCAAAGAGGCCGTTTGACCTTTCATGATCGCACCCATCCCTTTGGTATTGCGCGTTCCCGCTTTGTATCCTTTGAGGGCATCAAGCGTCTTAGATGAACTCCATCCGGCAATCACTTCTGATTTACCCAAAGCGGCTTTTTCACCTTTGGCACCGTGACACGCCGCACATTTTTGATACAGAGCACCGCCATCAGAAGCACTCAACATAGCTGTAAGACCAAGAATAGCCATTAACGTTTTCATAATAAATCCTTTTACCCTATTTTATTTTTCAACCACAACTCGGTACATTGCCCGAATCATTGCCGTATTCTTTGGCGAAATCACCAATATCTTGAAGTTGATTGCTCATCGATGGGTTGGTTAATACCGGTAGTGAAGCCGGAAACCGTTCACCATACTCTTTGATAAACCCTTTTGCATCGTTCGCAAAAAGCTCTTCCCATTCTGCCACCGTATGTTCAGCGGCAAACTTGGTTCCGTTCATGTTGAATTTCGCTTTGAGCGTTTTTAGATATGCTTTTTGACCCGCTTTAGCATCCGCCGAAGCAACTGTAGCACTGAGTGCTGCGATTAATATGAGTGAGAGTAACTTATTCATCCTAAACTCCTTTTTGATGAGAGCAGTATAAAAAGTTATTGTGAAGTGATTGTGGAACGTATTAGAGGTTTTCGAGGCGATTGATCAATTCGACGGTTTGTTTCTCTTGCTCGTACAAAGCGAAGCTTTTACGAACATACGCCTGTAGCAGGAGTTTGAGGTCGTTGTTCCCCTCAAAAGCAAAATCCTGTTTCATTTGCGCGATCAAAAATCGGGCAAAATCTTCCTCGACATCAATGTCGTAACGCTTGGCATTGAGAGTGAGGGATACTTTGGTTTTCATCCAAGGAGGCTTTCGATTTTAGAGACGATAGCTTCGATTTCGACATCTTTGGCAGCCAGTTCATCTTTGTACATTTTAATCTCGTCATCTTTCGAAGCAAGAGCTCCATGCAAACGTTCGATTTCAGCATCTTTGTTCTCTTCACTGCCGCGCATTGAAGCACTCTCGGAACGAAGGGATTCGAGTTCTTCTTTAAGAACTGATTGTTTTTCCATTAAATCGGTAACAAGTGTTGAGAGTTTTTCGAGTGGAGTGGGATTAAATAGCATAATGAACCTTGAGGATATAAAGTCTTGAGTATAATTTTAACACAGTTTAGCTCTGGATGACTGACGTGATTTAAAATTTGAGAGATTTTAATCCGCCATAATTTTGACCATTGCATTGGAAGGTGTTTTATGTTACTAACTGACCTTATTGAAACATTACAATTATCTATCAGCCCCGTCATCCTTATTTCCGGTATCGGCTTAATCCTTTTAAGTCTAACAAACCGTTTCGGACGCATAGTCGATAGGACACGTCAACTCTCGGTTGAGTATCGCACCTCTTCGAGCATAGATCAAGAGCGTATTTTATCCGAACTGAAAATACTTACCCTCAGAGCAAAAGTCATTAGAAACAGCAACTTATTAGCCGTTCTTAGCGTTTTGCTCATTTCGTTTATAATCATCGGGCTGTTTGCATCTACACTGTACCACTTTACGATGACCTATATCCTCATCATCTTGTTTATTTCCAGTATCATCAGCTTGATCTTTTCACTTTTTTTATTTTTCTACGATCTTGATCTCTCACTCAAAGCTCTTTGGATTGAACTTCCAAAAGGATTAGACAAATCTATCTGAGTTGGCACTACCTTTTAAGTATAAGTCGTATACTATGTGTGAATGATTATATGATTAACAAATCCAAATAAAGGGGATATTATGGCAAAAGGCCAAGATTCAAAAAAAGCAGTTAAAAAAGCACCGACAAAAACGTTAAAAGAAAAACGCACTGACAAAAATTCGAAAAAAAGTTAGATAGTAGAGATAATTCAGCTTCTCGTTTTTTTGATTATGCCAAAGTTTAAAATACTTTATGGAATTTACCCTATTAACGAGTATTAGATCTAACTCTATACTACTCATAAAACGCGGAAATATTGACGAATGCAATCGAAGCAAATTCTATGACTATATCTTTTTACACCGATAGTTGCTTATCATACTCGCCCCATATACGATGAGCTATTTAATCAGGGGTTATAGAGGGTTGATTGGAAAAATAGAGTTTGTAATCATACGCTACGGTATGCGAAGCTCGCCGAAGCTAATAAGGTTTCGGCAGTGGAGAAGA
>NZ_JAFLKV010000044.1:21806-24236 GCF_019163035.1 Sulfuricurvum sp. | reverse complement strand
ATAGTCGAAATCGAAAAATTTAACGCCGAAGAGGTCACGGAAACCTCATTGCGTCCGAGCGCATGGGATGATTATATCGGGCAAGAGCAGATCAAAAAAAATCTGGGAGTCTTTATCGAGGCGAGTTCCAAACGGCGTGAAGCACTCGATCATGTCTTATTTTACGGTCCTCCCGGTTTGGGGAAAACGACGTTAGCCCTCATCATTGCCAACGAAATGGGAAGCAACATCAAAGTCACCGCCGCTCCAATGATCGAAAAAAGCGGTGATCTTGCCGCTATCCTCACCAATCTCGAAGAGGGTGACATCCTCTTTATCGACGAAATCCACCGCCTCTCCCCTGCGGTCGAAGAGATTCTCTACCCCTCTATGGAGGATTTCCGTCTCGATATCATCATCGGCTCAGGACCTGCGGCGCAGACGGTTAAAATCGATCTCCCCCGCTTTACCCTCATCGGTGCGACTACCCGCGCGGGAATGCTCTCGAACCCTTTGCGTGATCGTTTCGGGATGAATTTTCGAATGCAATTTTATTCTCCCGATGAGCTCTGCAGTATCATCACCCAAGCCGCCACAAAACTGGGCAAAAGCATCGACGAAAAAGCCGCACACGAGATTGCCAAGCGCTCACGCGGAACCCCCCGTATCGCATTACGTCTCTTAAAACGAGTCCGAGATTTTGCCGACGTTGCCAACGAAAATACTATTTTACATGAACGCTCCCGCTACGCTCTTGATCAGTTGGGGATCAATGCCAACGGGTTTGATGAGATGGATATCCGCCTCCTCAAACTGCTGATGGATGCCAAAGGACGGGCAATGGGTCTAAGTACTATTGCCGCCGCACTCACTGAGGATGAGGGGACGATTGAAGATGTCCTCGAACCCTATCTCCTCGCAAACGGCTATCTGGAGCGAACGGCTCGCGGGCGGGTCGCTACCGCTAAAACCTACGAACTTCTCAAATTTGGCATCCCGCAAAGCGGACTGTTTGAATAAGGAAGAGATGTGAAAAAAGAGTACTTTACCCCCATTTTACTGATCCTCGTCTCGTATGGAATATATATCTTGTATGCGCCTTTTTGGATGAGTATCATTGTCGCTTCACTCTTAGCGATCTCTACCCACCATATTCAAATGGGATTTTTTCAACTCACCAATAGCCGTTTTTGGGCTTCAACGTTATCCACAATTTTGTTGGGTATCCTCTTTTTTGCCCCGTTGGGATATTTTTTGGTGCACCTCTCAGCAATGCTCCAAAATATCGATCCCACTATGATGAGTACTATCGAAACTAAACTACGAGGCTGGATAGCGCATCTCCCCCCTGCACTTTCAGATATCGAAAGAAAAGTAGAGGCCTCTTTGGTCAAATTTGACCCTACCGCATTCAGCCAACACATCATCGCCTACGCTTCTCAAATCGGAAGCTTTGCAATGTCGTTTCTCTCCGGCACCCTTTTCACCCTCATCTTCTATTTTATTGCCCACTATTACGGACGGGATATTTTTGAGTTTTTTAAACGCTCTGCCCATTTCCCGCAACAAGAGAGCACCCTCATCATTTTTGAAATGCGCTCGGCAATGAGTGTTGTTTTCTACTCTATCCTTGCCACCGCCGTTTTTGAGGGGGCATTGTTCGGTATAGCAATCGGATACATGGGATACAACGGTCTCCTTTTTGGGATCATGTACGGGTTTGCTTCCCTCATCCCCGTCGTAGGAGGAGTCATCATGTGGCTTCCGTTTGCCCTCTTTGAACTCTCGTTGGGGCACACGGAAAATGCCCTTTTTATCACCCTCTATACGATTATCGTGATTTCAGTCATTGCCGATACGTTTGTCAAGCCGGTCATTATCAAACTCATCAACCAGCGTTTGATCAAACCGCAAGATAAGATCAATGAACTCATCATTTTCTTCGCCATTATCGCGGGGCTTGGGACATTCGGGTTTTGGGGGATGATTATCGGACCAGCAATCACCGTGTTGTTTATGACATTGATGAAAATCACCGAAGCTCAAAGCGAATAGGGTTCTCATTAATATTGTTAATACAAGGTTACTCAAACATTAGCAATAGTGTTCTATGATGTTAAAGTTAAAACTTACCAAATGGAGAAACCCTATGAAAAAGATTCTAAGTATCGCACTGATCCTCGGTGCAACAGCGTTAATGGCATGCCCAATGCAAAAGGGCGGAATGATGAATGGACAAGGAATGATGAAAAAATGTGAATGCGACACCTCTAAACTCCCTAAACCATTTGAAAAATTGGGGTTCAACGATGATCAAAAAGCTCAAATTCAAAAGCTTCGTGAAGAGGGAAAAGCGTTCCACAACCAACAACACGACAAAATGATGGCGGTACTTACCCCAGAACAACTCAAAGCTTTCGAAGCCAATGCTCCTAAAATGTGTCCGAAAGG
>NZ_JAFLKV010000044.1:0-21706 GCF_019163035.1 Sulfuricurvum sp. | reverse complement strand
CCCCAGAACAACTCAAAGCTTTCGAAGCCAATGCTCCTAAAATGTGTCCGAAAGGAGATATGAAAGGGATGAAAATGGGTGACGACAAAATGGGCGGAATGGGCTGCAAAGAGTGCAATAAAAAGTAATTTCGAATGATTAAAATCCTCCTCATTGAAGATGACCTCGAAATCTCAGATTTGTTAACGCAGTATCTGAGCCGTTATCAGATGGAGGTGATTTCGTACGCTCATCCCAAAACGGCATTAGCTTCGCTGGGGATCGAGTCATATGATCTCGTTTTACTCGACTTAACTCTTCCCGACATGGATGGATTGGATGTCTGCAAAGCGCTTCGTGAGCGTAGCGACATCCCGATCATCATCTCCTCGGCTCGGAGTGATTTGGGAGACAAAGTGATCGCGCTGGAACTCGGTGCCGATGACTACCTCCCCAAGCCCTATGAGCCCAGAGAGCTGGTAGCCCGAATACAGAGCCTATTACGCCGTATCAACGGCAAAACGATCCAAGCAAGCAGCGAAATGTTCCGCCTCGATGAAAACGGTATCTACAAAGAGGGAGAGTTACTCCCCCTCACCCGCGCCGAATTTGAGCTTCTAAGTTTACTGATCAAACACCGCCGCCAAATCATTTCTCGTGACTTTATCGCCAACAATGTCGAATCCATAGGGTGGGAAAGCTCTGAGCGAAGTATCGATGTTCTTATCAGCCGAATACGTCAAAAAGTAGAACCCAATCCCAAACACCCTACGCTTATCCGCTCCATTCGCGGTATGGGATATCAGTTTACCCTATGATTTCACGCCGCCACTCCGTTTTTTTTAAGCTTCATGCTTTCTTCATTTTAGCTCTTATAGTCCTCTCGTTGCTCTTTATTTCCGCATTAAATGAGCAAAAAGAACAAAAATTCCATCTTCTTGCCCACCGATCGATTGAACTCTCACGGATATTGGAAGAATCAACCATTCACACCTGTATGGAACAGAATAAAGAGCTCAAAGAAGCGGGATTTAAACTGATTGAAAAAATTGCTCCCCATTGTGAACCGATCCCGATACCTCCGCAGATGCTTGCCAAACTCCAATCACGTAATATTAAAGTCACAATCTATAAAGACCATGAGGGATTTGTCTACGCCTTGGCACGCGAACACTGTGTCATGTATTATCGGGATACCGCCGAAGAGACGACCTACTATTTCGTCTGGTTTTTATTCTTTGCCCTTTTGGGGGGATTGGTAAGTATGTACTTGCTCTTATGGAGCAATCTCAAACCCCTCAAACATCTTTATGAGCAAATACAGCGCTATGGAGAGGGTGAAGAGATCGTCGATGAACCCAATAACGGTAAAAATGAAATTGCCCTTATCTCCAACGCCTTTCATGATGCACTGGAGAAACAAAACCGGCTCAAAAAATCGCGCGAACTTTTCTTGCGAAACATTATGCATGAGCTCAAAACCCCGATCACCAAAGGGAAACTCATCGTCGAACTCGAAGAGCCAAGCCCTAACCGAAATCTACTTGCTAAATTATTTTTACGACTTGAACATCTTATCCGTCAAATGGCGGACATTGAGAAAATGCACGCCTTTTCCCTCACTAAAACTCCAAAAAGTCTCGATTCGATGATCCTGAATGCAATGGATAATCTGATGATCGAAGAGGACACGGTAGAGATTAGCGGCTGTACGCAGAGTATTATGGTCGATTGTGACCTCTTTACGAGTGCACTCCAAAACCTGATCGATAATGCGCTCCGTCACGCTACCTCGTATCCGATCCATATCGATTGTGATGGGAAAAAAATCTGCATCCGTAACAGCGGCGAACCGCTCAAGCGTCCTGTTGAAGAGGCGTTGCAGGCATTTGTCACCGAGCGGGGTGATGGAGGGTTAGGATTGGGGCTCTACATCGCCCAATCGGTCTGTGATCTGCACCGCTTTGATTTACAGTACGAGTATGAAGAGGGGATACACCATTTTTGTATCCGCTTTTAGCGGGTTTGCTTTTTAAAATAAACCCATAAGAGTGCTGAAACTCCCGCCATCGCAAAACTCAGTGCCATCCCGAGCGTCATCCATTGACCGATGATGTAGCCGATCTGCGCGTCGGGAGCACGGTAAAATTCAACCAATCCTCGCCCAATTCCGTAACTAAAGCCATAGAGTAAGATTAGCTCCCCCTCGAACGCTTTACGGTGACGATACGCATAGATAATCACAAAGACCACGATCCCCTCGACAAACGCTTCGTACAGCTGTGAGGGGTGGCGGAGAGTATCATAAACATATATTCCCCACGGCACATCGGTAGCACGTCCAACAAGCTCTTGGTTAAGAAAATTACCGATCCGCCCGAACACATACCCCAAAGGTACCGATACCGCTACCAAATCCATCAACCGACCGAAAGGGATACCGTGACGACGATGATACAGATACGAACTGATCAAAAATCCGAGTATCGCCCCGTGAAAACTCATCCCCCGAATCCCGACAAACTGCCCGTCGATAAATGGATTAAAAATCTGCCATGGTTGAGTCAGATAGTACATCGTATGGGTATCATAAAAGAGGATATACCCTAATCTCGCACCCAAGATAACACCGATCTCCGCATAGATGAAATAATCGTCCAACTGATCTTTGGTGATCGAGATATTATCTTTTTGGACGATCCATTTCGCGATGACGAGAGCGCTTAGGAGAGCGAGAACATACATCAACCCGTACCAGTGCACGGGGATAGCGAAAAGGTTAAATGCTACGGGGTTAAAATGCTCATAAATATGATTCCAGAAGTCCATCAAAACGTCACCACTTTCCAGTCACTCTTAAGCGCCTGCGTCAAAAACTCTCCCGTATGGGTCGGTTCGATTCCTAAAGAACGAAGCTGTTCGGTCACTCCGTAATCATCACTGCATACGACACACACGGAAGCTTTTACACCGCTCTCTATCACTTTAGAAACCATCTCTTGTAATTCCGTATTTTCAACCAAAAGCTTCGCCGAAGGGCCCCACACCATCAAATGGGCTTCATCCCAATACCCGCGCGGCAATATAACACTCCCATACAGCAATACGAGCTTTTTAGCAACCTCGATCTCTCCGCTGCTCCAAACGATGAGGAGTTTATCCATTGGTGTGTCCCTTTTGATGTTGACCCATAATTTGTGTCATAACTTCGAGAGTTTCATCCAGACGATACGCCTTGCCGAATCCCATCACGACACTGCCGCTTTTGGGAGAGAGCTTGAAAAGGTGAAAATCGCCCATTTGGGTTAAAGAGGTGACAAGCTCTTCATCAAAGTGAGCACGAAAGCGCTCGATTACGCGTGTAAATAATTCATCTTCACGACTCAGCTCCGATGCAACTGCCTCGATTGTTACCCGTTTTCGGGCAAAGGGCTGAACGCATTGAGACTCATCTTCGACAAAGAGGAGGGAGATATTCGGAGAGCTGAGAAGATTGCGCCCGTGTTGAGCGACAGTGCTGATCAGGATATAAAAATCATTTCCCACTCGTACGTAGGGAGCAGTACTGGCATGTGCCTCACCTTCGGGAGTGAGTGACGCCATTATGAGAGTCTGAAACGTCTCTAAAAACGATTCGACTTCCATGGTGGTCATTTGCGCAACGCCTCGGCGATCAATTCGATCGGATTTTTAAAGACGACATCCACATCCGCCTCATTCATAGAGTTGTTGATCTGCATACGGCACGCACTGCACTCTGCCGTAACCACTTTTGCCCCCGTTTTGGCAATCATAGCGGCTTTTGGACGTCCTGCCGCTTGAGCGAAATGGAAATTTTCCGTCTGCATCGTGACCCCTCCGAAACCGCAGCAGGCATTCGGATCGCTCATCTCGGTGATCGTGTAATTTTGCCCTACCAAAGCACGGGGCTCTTTATAGACCCCTTGCATTTTACGGGCGTGGCACGGGTCATGATAGGTGACCCTCAGATCACTGCGCCCTTTGGATGCCAACAGCGCTTTAAGCTCAGTCTTTTGCTCCAGCCACTCGGTTGCCATAAAGATTTTGGATTTCAGTTTTTGGGCACGTGCCAACCATTCAGGCTGATCGTGGAAAAAGTGCTCATAATCGATTTTGATCATCGCACTGCAGGTCGCTTCAGGGATGATGATCGCTTCGACCTCATCGATAAAGCTCTCGAAATAAGCAATGTTCTTTTTGGCGTTATGATCGACCGTCGCAAAATCCCCCGTAAAGTAAGCAGGTGCCCCACAGCACAGCTGTTTTTTCGGGATAAAGGCATCGACGTTCAATGCCTCTAAAATCTCTAAAAGTCCCTTACCAATCTCGGTATAGTTGTAGTTCGCCAAACATCCGATGAAAATCGCCACACGACGTTGTCCGCCGTTGGGAATATTCTCAGGATAACTGTTCATAAATGAGGTTTTCCCCATTGATGGCAAAAGGCGGTCTTTTTTGATGATCGGGAGATTAAAACGCGGCTGCATCGAGTTGATCTCTGCTTTAATCTTAAATCCGCACGTCTGAAAAACGTATCCGAGTTTAAACAAAATATCCATGGTGCTGCGGTGGCGCAAGAGATAGAAAAACGCCCTCTTAAACCATGCAATTCCGTATTTATCGGCGAGATCGGCACGCACCTGTTCGATCACCATATCGGTAGGTAACGCTTTAGGACACACGTCGGTACAGTTGGTACATAAAAAACAGCTCTCAAAAATCGCTTTGGCATTTTTATCGAGTTCAAGCTGACCCCGCTCATAAGCACCGAGCAAATCGATAAATCCGCGAGGGCTGGTTACCTCATCGGCATTGACGTTGTGGATCGTACAAACGGGGATACATTTACCGCATTTGATACACGCATCAGAAGTATCGGTAAAGTGAAATAATTCGCGCTTCTCCATTCAATTACACCGTTTTGCTGAACGCTTTATCCGATGAGGCATGCCGTTTCATATAGGCATCAAACGGCATAGCGATATTTCGGATCAAAAGTGTTCCCGTCGGTGAACACTCGATAGACGTCGGGGTAATGGTTAACAATTCGTCGGCTTCGAACGGTTTCAGCGCGTCAAGGGCATCTGCAAAATACGCATTAAACGTAACCCCATAAAGCCCTTCAAAGCGGGGAATATCGAGTTTGAAGTTACTCATTAGCTCCATAATCACATATTGACGAATACGATCATCTTCATTGAGGGCAACACCTCTCTCATACGGCAGACGCCCTGCATCGATAGCAGCCTCATAGCTCTCCATATCTTTGAAGTTCTGTGCGTAATAGTCAATTCCCTCACCGATAGAGGTGAGTCCGATACCGATCAAATCCGCACCCCCTTTGGTAGTGTATCCTTGGAAATTACGGTGAAGCTCCCCTTTTTCAATCGCTTTAAACAGTTCATCTTGAGGTTTCGCGAAGTGATCCATTCCGATCATACGGTATCCCTGCGCTGACATATAATCAACCGTATACCGCATAATCGCCAATTTTTCACTAGGGTGAGGCAATGTTGTCTCATCGATTTTACGCATCGTCTTTTTAAGCCACGGCACATGGGCGTAGTTAAAGACGGCAAAGCGGTCTGGGTTTAGCGAAATGGAGAGTTCCAACGTCTTTTTAAACGTCTCCAGAGACTGATACGGCAGTCCGTAGATAAGATCAACATTGACACTTACCATGTTATATTTACGCGCTAAATCCATCGCTGCTTTGGTGATATCATAGGGCTGAACCCTATGAACCGCCACTTGTACTTTTTCGTCAAAGTCTTGAATCCCGAAACTGACACGGTTGAATCCCGCCTCACTCATTGCACGCATTTGATCGTCATTGATATGGCGCGGATCGATCTCACAGCTGATCTCAGCATCGGCGGTAAAATTTTTAAAATAACTTTTAATCGTTGTAATGATTCGGTTCAGCTGATCCGCGTCAAAAAATGTCGGAGTCCCCCCACCGAAATGGAGCTGAATGACGGAGCGGCTAACATCGATATGGGTACTTAAAATCTGAAGTTCACGGGTCAAATAATCGATATAACGCTCTTTTTTATCCTCTTTGGAGGTAAATACAACATTACAGCCGCAAAAATAACAAGCATTTTTACAAAATGGCAGATGAAAATAAAGCGAAAGGGGACGTGATGGATCTTGAGCATGGAGCTTTGAGAGGTACCCATCATAATCAAATGCATCACTAAACTCTAATGCCGTAGGATAACTGGTATAACGAGGTCCCGGTTTGGAATATTTGGTAAATTTATCAAAATCAAGCATCATGACACGCCCTTAAAGGTATAGTATCCGCGATTATACACAGTTGGTTTGAATATCCCCTAAAATTCCTCTGTTACGAAGAGAAATAGAGGCGATTAAATTGTCTATATTTTACGTCAAAAGTTTGCTTTTAACCTTTAGTGTGATAAAATCATCACAAATTAATCCTTCAAAGAGAGCTTATGAGTGCTATCAAAGTGCTAATCATCGAAGATGATGAAGTTACCGCAATGAATTTAAAAATGTCCTTGGAAAAACAGGGATACGATGTTATCTCATTGGCAGATAATGCGGTCACAGCCCGAAACAAAATAAAAATTTACAATCCCGATATTGCTCTCATCGACATCGGATTACAAAAAACCATGGACGGCATCGAATTAGCGCAATACATCCATGATAAAAATCAACTTCCGTTTATCTACTTAACCGCACACTCCGATAATGATATGCTCGCAAAAGCCAAAAAGACAGAGCCCTACGGTTATATTGTCAAACCTTTCGATCCGATCAATCTCCATACCACGATTCAAATGGCACTCTATCGATTCAAAGAGGAGAAAAAGCGCTCATCCAACATTGATGAACTCAAATCGGATCGGGAAGTGCTCGAAAAACTGGTCTATGCCAAAAAGCTCTCCGATAAGCCCATCGTCGAATTCGGTGATGGATATCGCCACGATACAGGGCTGGGTGAAACCTTCTACCAAAATCAAAAAATCAAACTTACCAAAAAAGAGAACGCTTTTATACGCTTAATGGTAGCTCAGTTGGGGAGTATCGTCGATTTTGCTCAAGCAATCAATTATGTATGGGAATCCAAAGGGGCAACCGATAACAGTGTCCGAACCCTCGTATGGAGGCTTCGAGCCAAACTGCCAACCGATGTGATTAAAAATGCTTCCGGTGTTGGCTATTATTTAGAAGAGTAACCGTTAAAGAAACTTTTTTTCAAACTCGCTTTGAAGCACTTCATACGCTTCGATAAAATCAAATTCTTTCTCTTGTTCCCTCGCTGACTCTTCAATCACGTAGGAAAGCCGTGAGAGTTCATCGAAACGAAAATTGGCGCTGGAACCTTTGATCGAATGGGCGATAAAAGCGATATTATCATACTCTTTATTTTCAATAGCCGTTAAAAGATCACAGAGCGAATGTCCCATCTTTTGGTGATAAATCCCTAGCAAATACTCGATTTGTTCCTCATCCAGCATCAACGCGATTTTGAGGTGATCCATATCAATATTCTTCCATCGAGAGACAATCGATGATTGAGCCTCTTTTGGTTCAACCATGACGGTCGGCTTTAGATACCGCTCAAATATTTGCTCAATCTCTTTTAGGACGATGGGCTTTCCTAAAAATGCATCATAGCCGTTTTGAATGGAACGCTCACGCGCTCCTTTAATCACATTAGCCGTCAATGCAACAATGGGGGTATGGGGGCGATTAGTCTCTTTCTCATACGACAACATAGCTGCCGTCGCATCATTACCGTTCATTTTTGGCATCTGTTCATCCATAAATACCATATCGAACAAGTCGTTGGCAAATGAGTGTAACGCTTCTACTCCGTTAGAAACGATCAGGTAAGAGAGCCCGTATCGTTCTAATATGATTTTAATCAACTCTTGATTAGCGAGATTATCCTCTGCTACCAATACTGTCCCCACGAATCCTCCCCATTTTTTATTCCCAGTGGCTGAAGGAAGATGCTTCTCATGTATTCCCAATACATCACTAAAAGCACTTTGAAGTTTTGTACAATAGATCGGGAAGGTAAGAGGGGCAATCGTAGGAATACTATCGTAACGTTCATCCAAAAAATCAAGAATAGCAACTGAGGGAATTTGATGTTCGATAATTGTTTGGCGTACTGCATCACTCATCGAGCTTTCTAAGAAAATCAGAAGATCACACGGTTCTTGTACATCATTTACGATGTGAATATCCAATCCAAAATGATCCCAATATCGCTGAAGCGATTCAAGTTTATAACTCTCCGATGGGTCATACGCCAACAGTTTGAAACGCAACCCCTCGAACATTGAAATATCAAATTTTGCAACATCACATTCACGATTAGCAATAACAGGAATTTTTAGAGTAAATATACTCCCTTGACCAAGAGTTGATTCAAGCTCAATTATCCCCCCCATATGCACAGCTAATTGCTTACAGATAGAGAGTCCCAACCCTGTCCCCTCATTAATTTTCATACTCCCCTCTTGCGCTTGAGAAAAAGCATCAAAAATCCGCTCTTGATCTGATGGTGAAATCCCCATCCCCTCATCTCGTACGGAAAGAGAAAGTGTTTCCCCATCGAACCGTGCCTCTACGTGAATAGCACCGGCATGATGGCTGAACTTTATCGCATTACTCAAAAAATTACCAACGATTTGTTTAATCCGCAACGCATCTGCCACAATTTCATAAGGAATCGCGGGATCGATAAAGCTGGTTAACGTAAGGTTTTTAGAGTTTGCCCCTGGAACAAAAAGTTCCATCGTATGCGATATCTCATCATGAATGTTAAAGGGTTGAGGATCAACCGTAAACTCACCGCTTCGAAGCTTTGAAAAATCGAGAATATCATTGATGATATGGAGAAGATTCTCACCGCTATTGGAGATAATATCGAGATATTGTTGGTAACGTGGATTCGTCGTCTCATCACGTAAAAGAGATACAAACCCTAAAATAGCATTAAGAGGAGTGCGTATCTCATGAGACATATTAGAAAGAAAATATTCTTTGGCTTTAGAAGCATTTAGTGCTTCTTGCTCTTTTTGATAAATAGTATCAGTATAAAGTTTTAAAACACCCGAAAAGTTTTTGTCAAACAGATAGCTGATTGAATTGAAAATTGAGTGATCGTTTATTCCCAAACGGTAGGTTGTATTAATTACCGATCGTTTAAAATGGGTACACAACACAAAAAGTTCATCTGCACGGAGATCTTTATTCTTCAAATAATCAATTAATTCAGAAATGACAGGGCAATCGCCAATCTCCATTACTCCGGAAACAACTCCCATAAAATAATCAAAAACACTTCCGGCATACTTTTCTTTAAAAAAAACAGTATCGATACCGTGCCGCTCTAAAATCAAAGTGCACATCTCGTCTGAGACCCATTCTTCTAAAATTGAACTTTTGGAAGCTATTAAAATCTCTTTTGATTGAAATAGATTTAATATGCCGGGAAAACTCATAAGTATTCCTCAAAGAATAAAGTAAATGGTTTGATTAGGGTGTGACCCAAAGAAAAACGCCTAAAGATACAATCAAAAGTTGAAAAGACAAAATCAATACCGTTCCGATAATATTCCCGATTTGACAACTCGTACACTGCTTATACTTTTTGCCCTCGTACTGTCCATATATAAAATAAATAATCATCAATAGAATTACGCCGAAAAGGGCATATTTATCCAGCATATAGACCAAGGCACGCATCTCAGGGGAAACAAAAAACGGAAGGATAAACGTAAGTGTCACTAAAACTAGAAGATATTTAGCACCCCGTTTAAAATAATCCCGAACGAAAACGACCGGACATGATTCACCGGCGATAAATCCCTCATTGGAGAGCTTTTTTTCTGCCTCAGTACGATTCTCTTTGGCCATTTTATCGAGCAATGTACCACCGAAAAGAAAATCAACTTGCTGTTGAATTCTACGGGAAAATTCCCCATTTACATTGAGGTGCTGTAATTCACCGTGACGGTTTTCATACACCACTTTTATTGTGCTATATCGTTTAATCGTTGCACTGAATCCTGAGGGAAAATAAGCACTTTTTTCCTCAGCCTCATTAACTCCCTCATTAACAATAATCCGTGCATTAATTAACTCAAGAATTTTTTCACCCTCTTTTATGATGATAGCACTAAAAGGGATCGCAATTTGGATTGCGGATATCGCATCAAGAGCTTGATGCTCCATCGTATCATGCATATTTTCCAACAGTTCAAACAACTCATCATCAAATTTCCGAACATCGGCAGATATATATTTAATCCGCTCATCAGGGTAGGTGATCAATTCTTTAATCATAGGTAAAACTTTCTTAGGAGGTTAAGCCCCGAGAGGGGGCTTATAATTAGTGGCTTTTGCGAACAACAATCAACATTTTGATGTTGATCATGATAAAGCGGAAAAGCTGCCAAATTTTACAAGTACGAAAAAATTTAACAAAATTTGTAGGTACCATCGTTGTAAAGCTTGCATCGTACGGTTTAACGTATTTTTCGATTTCTTTCATAAAAGTTTCTCCTTTTTTCTTATTCTGGGATCAGAGTCCAGCCCGGGTTGAGCTTGGCTTTATACATAAACAAATGGTGAAGGATATGTTTGATCCAGTGACCTGCAAGTCCGATTTCACCGAAAGTGTAATCCAAATCACGTCCGAGACCTGGATATTTTTCGAAGTCTGGAACAACCGGATAAACGGTCAATGCTGCCGCTGTACCGTCAAATAGACCTTTACCTGCCGATGCAACACATGCCGCACCCATTTCTGCCATAGAGGCTTCATGCAAATGTGCACTTGGCCCTTTTTTGATCAAATCACAAACACTGTGTGCTACCGCTTTACCGATAATGCCACTTGGCATACCTGTACGTGGAGGTGTTGGGAAAATTTGAGTACCGTTTGGTGAACTCATCGGTTTAGAGATCGGATGCGGAGGAGCAAATGCGATACCTGCTGCGAAGAGATTTTTGTACGTTGGATTTTGGTAGGTACGTGGCCAGTCAGACGCTTTCCAGTTTTCATACGCACCTGCATCATATTTCGCATCAACTTTCATAAAGCCATTCGGTGCAAATACGGTTGCAGTGATATCTTCACCCGCTTTGTCATATGCTTTAAGTCCGACACCTGCAAATGGTGGGATCAACATTGCGAAGTCGAACTCTTCCTCACCCATTGAACCATCGAGAAGTTCATACGAAACTTTCCCTTTTTCAACTTTGTTCACGTGAGCACCGATTAACCATTTAACTCCGCGCTCAGAGTACAATGATTCTGCGAAAAGACGTGAAGATGCCGCATATCCGCCACGTTTCATGTGAAGACCGCCGATACCGAAGTCACCAAGGAATGATTCGTTTGAGATCCATTGCATATCCGCCAAATCACGTACACCCGCTTTACGAAGTTCATGTTCGATGTTGAAGATATACTCAAACGCAGCACCTTGACACGTACACATACCGTGACCTGTACCGATGAGGAATTTTTGACGCTCCCCTTTTTTCATTTTTTCAATACATTTTGCAAACTCATGCGCTGCGTGGTCTGCGTGGTCTGCTGTACATACGGAAACGGTAAATTCACCCAAACCGTTAGCATCACCAAGACCTGGAGTCGCGGCAAAGTTAAGTTTTGGCCCCGTAGCGTTGATCAAATAATCATACGTTACCTCTTCACTTTGTCCTGTTTTTCCTTGACCAGTATACTCGATCGTTACAAACGGTTTGTCTCCGCTTGCATTCCCCTCAGGGTTAAGGCTTAGAGCTTTAGCTTGTTTGTAAGTAATTCCCGCTTTTTGATAAACAGGAGCAAGGTCAAAAGTAACCTCTTCTTTAGACATCTGACCGACACCAACCCAGATATTTGATGGGATCCAGTTCCATTTTGAGTTAGGGGTTACTACCACTACCTCGTGATCTTTTCCGAGCCAATCTGCCGCAAATGTCGCGGCTGTGTGTCCGGCGACTCCGCCGCCTAGAACAACTACTCTTGCCATATCTTCTCCTTCGATAAATTCCATGAAAGTCGATTATATACCCATAGTATCACAATTATATCACATACTTAAAATTAACCTTGCAATTTTAACTAAATTTTCCAGAAAAGGTACAAGTGTTACTTTTTTTCCCAATCACTTTTTTGTAAAAATAATTACTTTTTCGATTTATTTTTACATTATTTATAGAATATTAATAAATATTATTTGACGCATTAATACATTAATATAATGTCAAGTAATATATCAATTAACTTTATATTATTTTTATGTTCAAATAGCTATTATTTCCGCTCGGAGCTTTTGGGGATTTTTCCCTCATCTCAATACGATAACTAACTAAAAAAGGATTCTAAAATGACATCATTCACTAAAACAGCCATGGTTGCACTTCTCTCTCTCAGTGTACTAAGTTCTTCAGCATTCGCTGATGCGGAAAAAGGGAAAAAGCTTTATCAAAAAAATCTCAAAGAGACATGCGGATTCAGCGGTGGCGTTTTTGCTGCTAAATTCAAACAAGCCGATTGGGACAAAGCGTACAAAGCGGGTACATTAGATAAAAAAATGACCGAAGCGTGCCCATCCGGAAAAGCTTATTTTGAAAGCGACAAATTCAAAAAAACCGAAGAGCACATGTATAACTTCGTCCATGATTTTGCAAAAGACAGCGGAAATATCCCTTCTTGCTAATCACAACGTATTGAAACCCTCGGGTTTCAATAATACGAACTCTCTTTAAATCTTCCATCTCGCTTTTATCATAAATAAACGCATCGGAATATCTAAAGAGAAGTCACTCTAAATAACTTGAGGAAGAAATATGATAATAAAACATCTATCACTGGTTGCGGCGTTGAGCATCGGGACGATTATTCATGCCGATGAAGCGGCTCTTCAAAAGCAAATTGAAATGTTGATGAAGCGGATTGAACAGTTGGAAAAATCGCATGGAACTATCGTACAAACCCAAACAACGCTCCAAGAAATGCAAAGTACCTTAAAAGAGGAACAGAGTGCCCAAAGCGATCTCCTCTCTAAAGTTAATGCCCAAAGTGCCAATGACAATATCAAATGGGATATCGATTTACGCTCAGCATTCCATAGCATTGATTATCACTATGCGGATGATGCAAAAGATCGCACAGGTGCAGCGGATACTGTTCATGCCGGAAAAAAATATTCCAATGACTCACTATTTACCAATCGTCTATGGCTAGGTATGGGTTCTAAAGTCAATGATGACCTTTTCTTTAGCGGTCAGGTAGCTGCCAACTATTATTGGGGGGCAGATAATGCTACTCACCAGAACATGTCACAAGATATGGGGTGGGAGTCAAGTTCATCGCCTCATGATGCAGATTTGCGTTTACGTCAAGCCTATTTTGTCTACAAGTTCGGTAATGATTGGGATGTTCCTATGACATTCAGTGCCGGACGACGTGCGGCAGTAGATGGCTTTTTGGCTAATCTACGTGAAGGAACTCAAAAACCGGGTTCACCTTTGGCACATATAACGAATGTCGAAGTAGACGGTGCTATGGTGCAGTTTAATCTCGATAAAGTCTTCTTACCGGGATCGTATCTCAAAGTCGTTTACGGACGCTCGTACGATTCGATCAACGAAAATGCAATGAGTACAACCCCTTACGTGGATACAACAGGGAGTTTAGATAAAAAAGTTGACTTCCTCGTATTGCCGATGTCCATTTATGACAACGGAGCCAGTAAGTTGATGGCTGAATATGCAATGATCATCAATGCCAAAGGGGATACTGTAGCCGGAACCATGCCCGGTGTTGCAGCAGGTACCGCCCATTACGGTGCACTATCCTATCAGCTAGATGGTTTGAACGAAGATATCGATTTCCTCAATGACTCAACGGTGTTTGCAAGTGTTGCCATGACCTCTACCGATCCTGATAGTGGCTACCAAATGCTAGGTTCCACCGATTCTAAAAACGGTTATAGCTTTTGGGCAGGTGTTTTATTCCCTGATATGATCAGCAATGGAGGACGATTTGGATTAGAGTACAACTATGGCTCTAAATATTGGACTCCGATGACCTGGGCAGAAGACTCGGTTATTGGATCAAAGCTCGCGACACGCGGTAATGCGTATGAGGGGTATTGGAATTTCCCTATCGTCGGTAAAAACCTCACCGCACAACTACGTTATACCTACATCGACCACAATTATCGATCCAGTATTTCATTTATGGATGATCCATCCTTTAAAAATCTCGACCATTCTCAAGAACTAAGAGCGTTTGTACGCTACCAATACTAAGGAGTTTTAATGTCTAAAATTGAACGTAATCCACTTGAAAATATCCAAAACGGCATGTCACGTCGTGACGCCCTCAAACTGATGGGGCTATCCCCTATCGCTGCCGGTGTTCTCGCCTCTTCGACAACCACAACCAAAGCTTCGGCATCCGATGCTAAGGGGAAAATCGTTATCGTCGGCGGTGGTGCAGGCGGTATTATGGCGATGGCACGTTTACGCAGTGCCCTCTCTAACCCAGATATCACCATAATCGCCCCAAATGAAGTACACATCTACCAACCGGGACAAGTTTTTGTCGCAGCAGGTGAATATGCCCCTGAGGATATTATCGGTAGCAACCTTGATTTCATCCCCGACGATGTCAAATGGATCAAAGATGAAGTTGCTTCTTTCGAACCTGACAATAACACACTCACAACCCGTAAAGGGGAAGTGGTCAAATACGATTTCCTAGTTGTTGCGACAGGATTGGTTTACCACTATGAAAAAATCGAAGGGCTTACAGTCGATATGATCGGTAAAAATGGCATATCCAGTGTCTATCTCAATAATGCAGAGAAAGGGACAGCGGATGGCGGTCCAATCACATGGAAATGGTTTAACGATGTAAAAGAAGCGGCGAAAAAAGGGAAACCTCGTGTTATTTGTACCCAACCTGCCACTCCGATCAAATGCGGGGGAGCACCACAAAAAATTCTTTATCTTGCAGATGATTATCTCAAACAGGCAAAATTAACGGCTGACTTTATCTTTGCCATGAATGGCGATAAACTCTTCGGTGTCCCTGCCGTCAATGAGACACTGACGAAAGTTGTCCAACCCCGTTATGGCAACATCACCAATAAATTTAAACACAACCTCGTCGCCATCGACGGTGAGAAAAAAATCGCAACGTTCGAAACCAAAAAATTGACTCAAGGTGCGTATGACGAAGATCTCGAAGAGTATGAGATGATCGAAGAGGTTGTTCGTGTCCCTCTCGAATACGATTTCATCCATATCGTCCCTCCGATGTCTGCCCCTGACGCGGTCAAAAACTCGCCTCTGGGATGGCAAAAAGGGACCGCTTCTGGATGGCTCGAAGTAGACCAAGAGACGTTGCAACACACTCGCTATCCAAACGTTTTCGGAATCGGTGACGTATGCGGTATTCCACTGGGTAAAACAGGGGGAAGTGCTCGCCATCATGGGCCGATTATGGTTACTAACCTCATCGCTCAAATGGAGAAAAAAGCATTGACTGAGAAGTTTGATGGCTACACCGTATGTCCTCTCAAAACTCAGTACGGCAAAATTATCCTAGCTGAGTTCAACTACCTCGGTGCCGCACCGTCATTCCCACTCAATGTCGGTGAAGAGCGCTGGATTTGGTGGGCGTTTGACCTCTATATGCTCAAACCGATGTACTGGCATTTGATGATGCGTGGTTTGATGTAAAGATGAAAAAAAAGGTGATCAAAGAGATAGTGATATTTTGTCTTATTGCACTCGCACTGACACTTGCTATCCATCCGGATCTCCTTTATGCCCCTTATCCTAGGGTTATGCATATGAATGAAAGGGAGAATTTCCTTCACCCTCTCGTTTATACGGCTATCGTTTATACTATTATTTTAATAGTGCGATCGATAATAGTGCTCATCAAAAAACTTTTCTCTATCAATAATTGACGAATAAAACATTGCTTACTGTTGACTTGAATCGTCATTAATATTATAATAACAACATAAGAAATATAGTAATTATAATAAGTTCACATTATAGTTAAAAATAGGTGGAATTTAATGAATAGTGTTGTTATTATTGGGGGTGGAATTGCCGGCGTTGAAGCTGCAATCTATTACCGCAAAGAAGGATTCGAGGTTGAACTCATCAGTGAGCGCAGTTACGTTTTTATCTATCCCATCGCAATTTGGATTCCTGTCAGAACAGCACGCTTTGAAGATGTCGCATTTTCACTCGATGATATTGCCGCTCGGCACGGCTTTAAACTCATAGTTGATGAAGTGTTAGATATCCAAGCGAGCAACAAAACCATCATCCTCAAAGATGGAGGAATTCGCCATTGCAATCATCTCATTATCGCAACGGGCGCGGCAAAAATGAAGCATAAAGGGTTGGAACATACCCTCTCCATCTGCGGAGCACCGGAGCAGTCGATCCTTCTCAGAGAAAAAATTGATACACTCATCGCGAAAGGGAGTGGAAAAATCGCATTCGGTTTTGGTGGCAATCCGAATGATCCAAGTGGTGTACGAGGAGGTCCCGGATTTGAACTTTTCTTTAATCTTCACCACCGTCTCACAAAACTTGGAATTCGAGATAATTTTGAGATGACTTTTTTTGCTCCAATGGCAAAACCGGGTGCACGTATGGGACCAAAAGCGCTAAAATTGATAGAGATGATGTTTAAACGAAACCGTTTCGGAACCCACTATGGTAAAAAAATTAAATGTTTCGAATCAAATGGGGTTATTTTTGAAGATGATAGCCGCTTGGAATCAGACATGACTATGTTTATCCCTGCGGGAAATGGATCCGAATTTATTATAAAATCAGATCTCCCACTTAATAACGCAGGTTTTATCAAAATCAACAATTTTTGCGAGATTGAAGGAATTGAGAGCTGGTATGCCATCGGTGACGCTGCGGCATTAGAGGGACCCGACTGGAAAGCTAAACAAGGTCATATCGCCGAGGTGATGGCGCGAAATGCGGCTCATAATAGTGCTATTTCATTGGGACTAAAATCGGGAGAAAAAAAGACATACCAAGATCATCTCAATATCCTCTGCGTCATGGATATGGGTAACGGTGCCGGATTTGTTTATCGTAATAACAAAAAAGCTCTCCTGATCCCGATGCCGATCTTTGGTCACTGGCTTAAAATCGGATGGGGATGGTATTACAAACTCTCAAAAATAGGCTATATTCCTCGTATTCCTGGGATGTAAAGAAAATTAATTTCGTAGTGTCGCTATCAATCGCTGCGGATTCAAAAGGGAATCTAGTGCATCGTTGATGGAGTGGAATACGATATCCGAAGCCAACAATGCTTTTGTGTTGATTCCCTCTTCTTGGATCAGGGCAATCCCCAAAGCGGCTGAAGAGAGTATCAACACATCATTTTTACCATTTCCGATGGTAATACAATGCTGCGGCTTTAAAGATTCAATAAAGATCAATTTTTCACGATCCTGCTGATATTTTCCAATCACATGAACCGAAACATTATGACCACTGCATTGCTCATGCACAGAACCGTAGGTATCGGCTGTCAAAATATGGATATCAAGTAAAACCGAAAGTTTTTCCAGCTTCTCCATAACTCCCCCGATTATCACCCCATTTGAGGCAATCGTCCCGTTATAATCGAGCACCAAATGCTCAATCTCCAACCGTTCCATCCCCGGAATCTCTAATCGAATCATATTTCTCCTTCTAAAAATTACGTTGCTAACGTGTACGATACATATTTATTTATAATTATATTAATAATAAGCTAATTTAAACTGTAATAGAATGTAGCCAATCTAAGTTATGGAGGATTTAGTATGAAATTACCTCAACGCACCTTAACGCTGTTTATCCTTTTGTTCGTAGCAGAAACAGCAATGGCTCAAGAAAAAGGATCAACCTTATTCGAAGAAAAATGTGCTGCCTGTCATCTAAAACAAAGACCCTCATTAGAAGCTATGAATACGATGATTGCTCCACCGATTATGGGGGTAATGAGTCATGTAAAAGATGCCAAAGCGACCAAAGCCGAAGCGGTAGGTTTTATCGCCGATTATATCTTTGAACCGACACCTGCAAAAGCGCTCTGCATGAAACAATCGATTGAGCGGTTCGGTCTAATGCCCTCTCAAAAAGGGAACTTAACCAAAGAAGAAGCAGCAACTATAGCGGGGTATCTTTATGACAACTATGGATATTAAGTAATTTTCAATCGATCAATCTTCCAATAATTGCATCGAGATCACTGGTTTGGCTCAGCTCAATACTAATTCCCATCCCCTCGATATTACGCCGTATACCATCCCCTAACGTTCGGGCTACTAATATCGTTGCATCGTCCAAAAGGGGTGGAATAATCCTACCCGCAGCTAGCCCTTTAGCACTCTCATCATCGATAATCTCTTTTTTATTTTGAAGAAGCTCTTTATAGATCGGATTCTCTTTATAGGTGATTGATGAGATTACCCCCTCTTCAACTTTGGCAAAAGCAAAAAGTTTCGCCACTAAAAAATAGGGATGCACCGATATACGATCATCGGTCGGAAACACAAGGGTGAAATTATAGGGCTCTCGTATCAGCTCGATACCTTTACCATACATCACCATCTCCACCATTTTTTTTCGCGCTTGTTTGATAAGCTTTGCAAAGGTTGGACGTGATACTCCGAGAGATTGTGCGCAATCTTCGTGATAGAGAACTTTAAAATCGGCAAGATAGAGGGCTTCGAGTTCATCATTTCGTAAAAGAATTGTCTCTTTTGGTGTTTGGGTTAAAGGTCCGAAAGAAAAACAGGTGGGTTGAAAGGTAATGTTTCGCTTTTTTCCGGTTTTCATCAGGTACGTCCTAAATTTTACATATGTTAATTATAAACAATTTATCCCAAATGATTACTGAAAAGACCGTATAAGTGTGTAAAAGCTAGTAAATTAGTCATATTAACTATAAGTTATAATCAATATAATGTTTCATTAACGTTCATTTAATTTTACATATGTTAAATTATCTCCAGATATTTTAACATAGGAGTTTAATGATGAACCGAAAAATCGTCTTCCCCACTAATGAACACCACGGTCTCCTCTCAAAACGCGATGCCCATTTCGGCAGAGCTAACTTTTATACCGTTGTTGACATTTCTCCTGAGGGAAACATTGAAGATGTTATCGTTGTCAAAAACGAAGGGCATAAAGCCAGCGGATGCGGCGGTGCGGTTGAAAATATCTGTGTTTTAGGAGCCGATGCACTGATTGTATCAGGGATAGGCGGCTCACCGTTGCAAGGATTCACACAAAAAGGGCTTGCCGTTTATCACGATAACAGATCATTAAACGTCGAACAGTCACTAAAAGCCTTTTTATCCGACCAGCTCACCCTCATGCAGCCCGATATGAGCTGCTCACACCATTAAGGATTCATTATGATTATCGCTATGCCAATTAAAACCTCATCTCACGATGCCGCTCTCGCTCCCTTGTTCGGGAACGCCAAATTTTTTGCATTTGCAACCGATTCTACACAGATCGATGTTGTACAAATGGAACAACTCGGAGGGAAAGATGTCGCTCGTACCCTTGTTGCGAACAATGTGGATGTCCTCATCACCTCACATTTAGGACTTAATCCCTATGTACTGCTTAAAAGCTACGGGATTAAAGTCTATTTCGCCGGAGAGTCTCGCATCAACGTAAGTGAAGCGATCAAAGCGTTTCATGCCAATCAATTGAGTGAAGTGACATCAGAAAACTTCGAATCACTGTTGGGTGAACATGACCATCACACTTCACATCATCACCATGCGCACGGCCTTGAGTGTTGCTCACACCACGCACACCCTTAAGATATGAGAAAAGTATTTTTCCCTCTCTTTTTACTTTTCACTCTAAGCGGATGTTTGGAGCGGGAAATTTATACGGAGATTGCCGAGACAAGTGCTATCTCTCATCCACCAAAATCGGTTAAAATTGAAGATTCCAGCGATATGCTCAAAACTTCGTTTAAAACCGATCCCTCATCACCAATCACAATGAGTGTCTATATCCACTGTGCTAAGTGCACCAATGCCCAAAGCAGATCCTTAGGAGCCGATTTCGACGGATACATTCGCCTCACACTCAGTGAAAATAACCGTACCCTCGCCCGTGCCCAGATGGATTACAAAGGGGAAGCGACCCAAGAGGAAGTCACTCAGGTATTTGAACACCTAATGGAGATACTGCAATGGGAAGATACTTTGAGAAAGAACTAGGTGTACTATGAATGAATCTATCAGTTTAGTCGTGACTTTCATCGTGATAGGTATCGTGTACGAATATTTGAAACCAAAAAGCGATAATGACTCATCGAATCAACCGAAAAATACACCAGATGAAGAGGATTAGAAAAAGGCTCTTAAATAGAGCCATATAAAAGAGTGAATTATTTCAAAATACACGTTTTAGGACTACTGATCTGAGCCATCCCTACAATACCATTCTCCAAAACCTGCACGTTTTTAAACCCTAACATTTTTAGATTTAAAGCCGATGGAATCGCGCGAGTACCTGAATGACACATAATTACTAACCGTTTATCCGTCGGAATACGATCCAAATTCTTAGCTTCAAACAACTCTTCTAACGGCATTTCGAGAGTGTTGGTGTATCCTAATTTGACAAATGCCTGCTCTTGCGGTGTACGAACATCGATGACAACAATAGAGGGGTCGTTTTTTACCTCTTCGACAAATGCATCAGGTTTAAGAAGGAGATGACTTTTAGAGAGAGGCTCAAACGTCATCTTCTCATAAAAACCATCGAATTTTTTAGCCAATTCTACGTCGTATGCCGAAGCCGATGTGACACTGATGAGCATTGACGATGCGAATATAAGAAGTTTTTGTTTCATGGGTCGTAATCCTTCGGAAAATATTTTCAGAAGAATACCCCATTATTATTCATAAATCAAATTATAGTTATAACTAAATTATATTATTAAGAGATTTCCAAAATCTTGCTAACAATTTCATAAACATTATTTGAGAGCTTCGGATGGTTTTTAATCCGTTCCAATTCACATCCCATCTGTGCCTTTTGTTCGATGCCTAGACGGCCGTAATTTTTAAATGCCCCCGCGAGACCCGAAGCGATCTGTGGGTTAAGCTCATCTATTTCGATCACTTTGTCCGCCACAAACGCAAAGCCCTCACCGCTTACATCATAAAAAGCGACCGGATTTCGGGCAAAACTTCCGATCAAAGAGCGCACCAGATTCGGCACCTTCTTATCATACGCACTGTCGTTTTGAAGTTCTTTAACTCTATTCAAAGTCCCTTCACGACGGGATGAAGCACGAACACCGAAATATTTGTTCATCACCAACGTTTGATCGCAGTATCGGGCATAGAAATGCTCCAGTGCACCAACCGCTAAATCGGGAGCATAGTTTTCCAGAAGATCCAAAGCCGCCAGCCGCTCACTCATCGAGTGCGCTTCGTGATAATGGGAGAGGCACAAAGTATAAATCGACTCATCACCAGCACACATCAAAAGTCCTAAAACTCTATTTTTGAGGGCCCGTTTCCCCATGCTGATACCGTCAATATGAGCGTTTGTAGGATCATACAGTTCATTGAGGGTATGGAGTAATTCATTAAAATAACGCTTTGCA
>NZ_JAFLKV010000077.1 GCF_019163035.1 Sulfuricurvum sp. | reverse complement strand
CCGCTTCACTCAAAAACGGTTCAACAGGTAAATGGGGTGAAACTCCGATGCCTCCACAAACACTCACCGATGAAGAGGCAAAAACTCTCGTCGAATGGGTGTTGAAACAAAAGTGATGCTTTCGTACTTTTCTTTTTAGTAAAGAAAAGTACACAAAAGAAAATCGTCCTCTGAGCAAATCGCACGTGCAACTCTTTGCACTTCTGCATCGTGCGCGGCTTCTAAAGATGCTCAGAGGACACTTAGACCTATTAACTATTTTCACAAGAGAACCCAATATGCCAAAATCGACCTCCTTAAAGATTCACTCCATATTCGGTTCTCCTGTGAGAATGATTTTATTAACCATTTTGATGAGCATTTCGGTATTCAGTGCCCCCTTATCGCTTAAAAATACCCCCTATTTTCATCCTAATGCTTCGGCGAATATTGTCATTTTTTACACTACATGGTGTCCACCGTGCACCAAAAGCATTTCGCTGTTAAACACCCTCCAAAAAGAGCATCCAAAACTCAATATTCACCGTGTATCCGTCGATGACATCGAAAGCCAAAAGCAGGCATTGCCGTTTGGACTAGCCCAGAGCATTCCGCTGATCCTCATTGCCGATCAAAGCGGAAGTGTCGTCAAACGATTTAGCGTATTACCGGATAAAAAGAATTTAAATGCTCTCATTCAGCGTCTCGAAGAGGGACGGCTAGAAAATGGGACTCTCCCGATAGAAAAACGGATCGACAGCTGGAAACAGAACCGAAAAGGGATGTGATGAAATTCTTACGAGACAATAACCTTTTTTTAGCCCTGCTGATCCCCTTTCTTCTCATCCCGTGGATTTCATTGGGTGACTTTCATCTCCTGCTATTCAACTTTTCCCATGATCGTCTCGAACTATTAGGAATGGGGATTGAGATCGGCACGTATGGACTTATCGGCATTGTTATTCTTTTAGGTCTAGGAGTCGCTCTCATCTCTGCGCTTAGCCTCTCTCGTTTTTACTGCGGAACCCTCTGCCCCAATACCTTTTTTGCCCATCTACTCACTCTATTCGGTAAAAAGAAAAAATCGCTACTCTCGAAAATAGGAGGTTTTTCTCTCCTCACGTTTTTAGCTTCAATGCTGGCTTTTTCACTCGTCGCGTATGGGATCAGTACCGATGAACTCATCGATGCGTTAATGCATCTTACCTTTGCGGGGTGGCTGGTTATCGTGTTGTCACTTCTTATGATCGCGGAGGTGTATATGGTGCAAGGGTGGTATTGCGCTTATCTCTGCCCCTATGGTGCGACGTGCGCGATACTACCGATCGAAGATCGCCTCACCTACCGTTTTGATGATCCGAACATCAACTGTACCGAGTGCGAGGGGTGTGTCAAAATTTGCCCTATCCCTGACCTCGACATCCGTCATGGTTTTGACATCCGCTGTATCCAATGCGGGCTGTGTGAAGAAGCGTGCGAAAAAATATTTGCCAAATGCATCCGTCCCTCATTAATTCATCATGAAAAAAGATCGATTTTGGGTGCGGGGGGGAGAAGCATGGGGATAGCGGTCGCTATTATCCTCATCATGCTACTCACCACCGCAGGGGTTGTTACCCTTTTGGATGAGGAGCGGTTAGAATCGTGTCGGTTGGAAAATAGAGCGTTATATTAGAAAATTACCATTTCCCCTCAATCGATAAAAGTACCTGTGGTTTTGTGTGCTCTTTATCCACCTGAGTTTGGGTGATTGCTCCCCCTGCATCGTACAAACGTGACGTTGTCTCTACGGTTGAAGCGGTGATATTTTTTACGTTAAACTGCAATTTAAACGTTTTATTGAGCCGTTTATTGGCATAGAGATCGAGCGTACCGTACCCTTTTTGTGATTGGGATATGAAATACTCCTGCGGATCATCGTATCCGCCGACGTAGCGATAAGCGGCTCCGTAGGTGATTTCAGAGCCTTTTAGCGTGTGATCGAAACCGAGGTTACAGGTAAAATTCGGTGTTTGTAAAAGCTCTCTTTTGACTCCGGTTAGAGTGTTGGTGATCGATGAGTCTTGCAGCGTTGCATTGGCAAAAAGTCCGAAACCTTCCACATACTCTTTGAGTGATTTTTTAACCTCTAATTCAAGACCCCACAACGATCCCTCTCCAGCATTTTCTGGGGTTTGCTCATACCGTCCCGATATCGAGTTAAAACGGATCATATTTTCGATTTTATCATCGATACTTCGATAAAATCCGCCGATACTTGCTATCCCTTTATCAGCAAAAAAGTGTTCATACCGAAGCTCATAACTCACTGCTTTCTCTTCAGTTAGATTCGGATTTCCGATCACATCGGGGCGATGGATACTGTTTTCATCGAGGGTACTGTTAGTACTTGCCGATAGTTGGCTGAGTCTTGGGAGACGGACGGTTTTAGCGACACTCGCACGGATATTGTCTTTTGGTGTCACCTGAAACAGTGCGTGCAGAGATGGCACGAAGTAACCCAGATTCGACGTTGCACCATAGTCTCTCTCTAATGTCTCATAGCGGAGTCCGGGGGTAATAACGATCCCCTCATTCAGCGTATATTCGTCTTGGATATAGAGGGAGAGTTTGTCCTCTTTCATCTGGATTTTATCGTTCACCGAGGTGACATCTACCCCGTTTAAAATCCTTGTGGTTTCATCAATCTGATCGCTTCTTTTGAGTTCAAATCCACCTTTGATAAAGTGCTCATCTCGAAGTGCCGTATAATCCCCCTGAAGACCGTAAAATCGACTCAATACATAATCGTGTTCTTTTCGGCTATTGGTCGATAGTGACTTCAAATCACCGCTCTCTTCAAACGAGTGGATTTTTGCTTTCCACTCAAAAATATCATCTCCAAATCGGTGTTCCGCCCCCAAAGCCGACCAAAGCATCGTGTTGGTCGCATCATCATGACTTCGGTAACGGCTCGTTGGAGTAGCTAAGCCTTCGGTCATAGTCGTCGAAGTAATCTCGTTACTATCATGATTAAACGTCACCGACCCGTCATAGAGTATTTTAAGACGTGAAGAGGGGGAGTAGTTGATCTTTGCGCGTACACCAACGGAGCGATTTTTGCTCCGCTCATCACGCTCCTCATCGGTATCCAATGCTGCTTTATCGGTAACAATATCCGTCCGATCTTCTTTAATATTATTAGACGCATTCAGATTTACCAAATACGAAACTTTATCGAGCTTCCCTTCTCGTTGAACATACGCGGTTTCACTCAAATCCTCACCGTAGGCACCAACGGTTACTTTTGCTAACGTTCGCCCCTCCGCCTTTGGTTTTTTGAGAACGACATTGACGATTCCCCCCATCGATTCGGCAGTGTACTCTGCTGAACCATTCGTCATTACCTCGATCCGCTCGATCATATCGGGTGAAATCTGCTCCAGTGGACTAGCTCGCTTACTCGTTCCCGTCGAGGTCGCTTCACCGTCGATCATCACCACCGTGTATCCTTTACCCGGTGCACTGGCGGGTCCTTTGCCATTTGGGATCGTTACTCCGGGGGTACGTCGGAGGATCTCTAACGCATTCGAATCGCCATACTGGGTCAACTCTTCTGCTTTGATAATCCGTTTCGCAATAGAGTTATCCCGTCGCTCATCGATAGCGGTATAATCCTCCGCGATTTGGATTTTTTCTAATGTAACAATCTCTTGCGCGCACACACTGCTAATCATAGCGGTAGCCGCAAGAATAGTTCGATAATTCATCATACTGTCCTGCTTATTTTTGTTTGTCGGTGACGATATAGAGCTGTTCATGCCCCAGACGTTTGAGGACATCCATCACACCCACAAAGTTTTGAAATGCCGCATCTTTATCGCTATAGAGTACGACTGTCATCTCTTTACCCCCGGCAATAACCCGTTGTTCAAAATCAGCCAACATAATCGGTGTTTTCTCTTCTCCCAGCATCAATGTTCCGTCTTTTTGGATCGTGAGTTTTAGCTCCGATGGTTTATGCTCTGCGGCTGTCCCTTTGGCATCGGGGAGATCAACGGGGATAAGTCCGGTACGGATAAACGTAGCCGTCGTCAATACCATGACCAAGAGCACCAACATAATGTCGATAAAGGGGATAACGTTGATCGTATCCATACGTTTCATTTTCATGGGTTACCCTTTGTTTTTGATTTCCCACATGGTGAGGAGTCTCTCCATTTTACGCAGTAAAATATTGTAAAAGATGATCGATGGGATAGCAACCACGAGACCCATTGCGGTTGCTTTAAGTGCCAATGCCAACCCTGTCATGATTTTCTTAGGATCGACTGCTCCCACATCTCCGAGGCTGTAAAACGTGATCATGATCCCTAAAACGGTACCGAGCAATCCGACATAGGGTGCATTGGAGCCGATGGTCGCGATCGTGCTGACGTTGTTTCCTAGATCAAGTTCGAGTTCTTCTTTAGTTTTATACGTTTCGATCCGAATCCCGCCGTACGTCATTATCCGCTCAACAAAAAGCCACAATGAGACAACACTCATCAGTACCAAAATCCCAATAATCCCATAATCAATCCCGCTATGGGCAAATTCCAACCAACCACTATTTTCCATCTGTTTTTCCTTTTTTTTATTTTTCTAACTTGCCGATTCACTCAAAAATGCATCACACGCCAATACCGCCGCACCGTAGGATGTCGTAATCTGCGGATATTCAGGGACAAAAATTTTATGCCCCAGCTCATTTTCGATTGCGTTCACCAACCCATCATTGAGAGCAGGTCCTCCGTCGAAATAGACGTTCTCTTTGACCCCTACCCGTTTCACCAATTTTACGATCCGTTTGGCGATAGAGTAATGCACCCCAGAGACGATGTCTTCGACGCTGTGGTTATTGCCTAGCAATCCGATAATCTCCGATTCGGCAAATACGGCGCACGTACTGCTGATCGAGAGAGGTGTCCCCACCGATTTGAAATGGTACGCACTCAGCTCATCCACCCCAATTTCCAGATTCATCGCCACAACGTCGAGAAATTTCCCCGTCCCTGCCGCACAACGGTCGTTCATGGCGAAATTGACCACATTCCCCTCGGCATCGAGTGAAATCGCCTTGCTATCTTGTCCGCCGATGTTGATGATTGTTTTGATATTGCCGTAACTTTTGGCGGCTTGTTGCGCACCGATGGCATTGGCGGTAATCTCGCTGATATTTTCATCCGCCTCTTTGAAAAGCTTTCGCCCATATCCGGTAGCCACCGTATAGACCACCTCGCGCTCATCAATACCTAACTCTTTTAACAGCTCTGCTAACGCCTCTTGGGCGTATTTGTAAAACATACTTCCGCTTGCGCTGATTTTATGCCCGACTAGATTTTTATTCTCATCCGTGACACTGATTTTGATCGCGGTTGAGCCGATATCTATCCCTACAAAATATCTCATTTTTTCATTCTCTTTCGATTTTTTAATGACTCTATGAACGCTTCAACCCGCGTTGTAAGCTGTCCGTGTTGTGAGGGACTGTAATCACTCTCGATGTAGAGGATTGGGATCCCTTCTCGCTCCATTGCCGCCAAGACACTGCGTTGTTCCATCTCGTACACCTGACACCCCGCAAACGCCTGATAGATTACCCCATCACCGTTATAACTGCGCACCAGTTGGATGATTCTACGGATTCGGTCATCGTTTTGGGTGAATATCGGGCAGGTACACGCTTTGAGATATTTATCCGAAACCGAATCGATCATGTCATAGAGATTCCACTCATCCACTGCCACCATATCGTTAAACATACGGTTCGAACTGCATGTCTCATCGGCGACGATGATTGCATCGCTCTGTTCGATAATGAGGGGGATTTTATAGTTCGGGAAAATCGGCGGGGAGCCTGTGTAAACGATACGTGGACTCGCTTTTCCTGCCACATTAACACCGTCGTTTGCACGTTGTTCCAACTCAGAAACCAGTTTTTCGACCGCACTTATCCACTCATCTATTTTGTCAAAGAAAAAAGCGTTCGTAACCAAAAACATATCGACACCCAAAATCGGAACCGCTTTGTTTTTCCGAAATTCGGTGAGCTTGTGGTAGAGCGATTGTGCATACCCCACCTTTTTGATCGCACTCTCCAGATTGGATCGGGTCAGCTTTTTCCCCTGAAATTTCGAGAGTTTCACAGCGAAACTTTTGACACTCTCGCGCCAGTAGTGACAACTCTCTTCGCTCTCTTTGGTACGAGGAAATCCGACATCGATCACGGTATGTCCGAAACTCTCGATGATGGCTCCCGCTTTAGTCTTTTGGTCGCACGTCGTCGGAGAAAAAGTGATGTCGGGCTTATCGGAAAAATTATCCGAAGCAAACCACCCCACCGTCGCTTTGACCAGCGGGCACGATTTTTGAGGCAACAGATCACCGCCGATCTCATCGTCGGTATAAAACCCATTACAGAGTCGAATTGGCACTGCGTCTAGCGCATAGATGATCTCCGAGGGGATTTGGATACACATCGTCCCGATTTTTGCTTTCCCCTCGTGGAGCGGTTGGTGATGACAATAGACTTTTTCAAACAAATCGTAAAAATAGCCCATACTTCGGATAGGAGATTTAAAATCTTCTTTCAAGCTGTTCAAAACAGCAATGGCTTCCATCGCCTTATGGCGGTTTTGACGCTCTGCCGAGGTCTCAATCGTGTGTTCAGTGTGCATGATTCTCCTTATTCTGATCCATCGCCATCCGCACAAGAAAGCCTTCTTTGGTCGATTCGAAAATAGTGGCTCCCATAAAGTTAGCCTCCAAACACCCATCCTCAGGACACGCCGCGACACATTTAAGACAAAGAGTACAATCTTCGGTGACTAGATTTTTGCTCGTCACATCGTCGGCAATTTCGAGAATATCCATATCACACGCTCGGTAACAATCGCCGCATTTGGTACATTTTGAGCCGTCTTTGTAGAGTTTGAGCAGTGCGGGTTTCGAAAAAACATACTGCAACGCCGCCATCGGACAAAAATAACAAAAGAACCGCTTTTTGATAAACGATCCGACCAAAAACAGCCCCGTCATAATCATCCCGATGGTGGTCATGACGATATCGGTTTTCGAGGAAAAATCGATATAAAACTGGTTAAAATCCCCTGTAAACGCGGGAATCATCATCCGTCCGGGGCAAATATCGCAAAACGGCATCGAGAGACCGTTGGGGAGTTTCGGGAGTCCAAACACGGAGTTGGCAATCATCACGGGAAGCAATAACAACAAGATCAATAAAATGTATTTGATACTTTTGATTTTCCCGCGATTCGCCCATGAGTATTCGCTGTAACGGATTTTGGTTTTTTCACGTGCCATCGTGAGCCAGTCTTGCATCGTCCCAAGAGGGCAGACGAAACCGCACCACCCTTTGTTCAACACCCAAAACCACACCGCAAACATCCCCAAAGAGATGAGAAATGCATATCCTGCAAATCCGACAAACCCCTCAAGTGGATGTTTTAAATCATGTTGAAGCTCTCCAACATAACATTTGCCACCTGTCCCCTCCGAGTTAAAGACACACGCAAATGTCGGGAGTTTATCGCCTAAATCGAGTCCGATATATCCACCGTAAACGATCAGAGCAAATGCGACAATCTGAAACCAAAACCGAAACCGAACGAGGTTCATATTATTGACGGCACGGCGGAGACTAAATTTATTCTTCGTCAAAATAGATCTCCTTGGGCGTTTTACGCTTGCGTCGTCGGTTATAATAAAGTCCTAGGGAAAAGACGAGCATCACCCCGATTACGGTAGCAAACGCTAATGTTTTGGATTCGTATTCGAGAGGGGTATCGCCGAACGAGAGAGGGATACTCATCACGTAATGTGCCGATGTATACGATTTTCCATCATACACACCCGATTCATTGACATCATACGTCGCACTAACGAGCAGTTTTTCAGAGCGTTTTTTATCCCCTTTCTCTTGCTCATAGGTACTCTTAGGGATCTCCACCATCATCATCCCCTCATTATTAGACTTAATGATGTTTTTCCAACCACTCTCCAACTCCACATCGACAGAAACATCTTTTAAAAGTTCCCCTTTGTAATACACTTTCAAAGGGATAATATCTCCGACATACAAACAACAATTGACATGATGGTTATGGATCGTTTTCTCCATCATCAGTTGAAACGGCAGTTGCGGAAGTGGTTCGCTCAAATACCTAGAATCAGAAGTTTTACCTCGCACCTCTTTTGTCCAAGAACACGAAAGGTTCCCCTCTTTATTATAGAATCGGTAAGTAGAGAGTTGGACGTTGAGAACACCATCCACTACCTCTTGATGTTTTAAAAAGAGGTGATAGTTCCCTTTGTATTGAGGGGTAACGGTTATTTTTGAGCCTGAAAGATTGTGCTCTTCGATCTTGCCATCCATATCTCGGATATACAAAACTGAACCGTTCAGATCTTTTAATTTTTCATTTTCTTGCAGTGTTCCTGATTTAACAGACAACTCTTTGAGAGGCAATACACCGAGCTTCGCCTCACAACATTTTTTCTTTTTGGTTTCATCGAGCCATAGAGTATCAGCCCATAGTGAGACCAGTAATGTTACTAATACTAAAACAATCTTTTTCATGGTCAAAAATTCGCCGAAAGCTGTAGCGTTACACCACGACCTGGCATACGATAGTATTCGAAATATTCTCTATCAAACAGATTATCAACCATCACACTCGCTTTCATGTTTTTATTGATTTGATAATTAGCTTTTAAATCCACAACAGTATATTTGCTATACCCAGTCCACACATCTTTGACTGTATCAGAGTTATCGTTCGTACTAAATTGTTCGCCGACATAACGACCTGACAATACTCCAGACCAATCCCCTTTTTCAACCTCAAAAGCAGCCGATATCAGCTCTTTCGGAACATTCGTAACACGCATTCCTTCCATCCCCGTATTAGTATTATCTTCCGTGATTACCGACTTCGTGTAGGCGTAGCTGCCTCGAACACTCAACCAATCTGCTAACGGATATTCACCAGCTAGTTCAATTCCTTTTGCCAATGCTTCCCCTGTATTTTCCTGTCGTGATTCATAATCAATCACTTTATTAATAATTGGGTCGGTGTATTGTGGCACTTTTGTAACCTTTTGATAAATCAGATTGGTTGTTTTTGTCACAAAATATGTAGCTGTTGCTTTACCCCCATCCACAAAGTGATACTCCACCCCAAGATCAAATGCTTTTGCTTTTTCAGGTTTCAAATCAGGATTCGAGTAGATCATTTTCCCATTTGGTGCTGCCGCTCCTGAGAAAGTCGGATTAGCAAAGAGATAATAATTCGTCGGTGCTCGAAATCCTGTTCCTACCGAACTTTTGATTGATGTTCGGTTATTGAGCATATAAACAGCAGCTATTTTTGGACTAAACGCTGATTCGCTACGATCTGCATAATCAAACGTTCCTGGAACTGACCCTGTAGTAACTACACCCTTTCCTCCCGCTGTCCATGAATCATAACGCCCACCTACATACAAGATCAAGTCGTCTCCAATAGAAATTTGATCTTGTAAAAACAGTGAATTTGTTGTACTTTTAGCTTCAATTCGATCAAGTTCTGCCGTCTTTGTATCCATATCTGTCCAATCGGATATTGCATATTTTTTTTGATTCAACTCACCTATTTCAGTTGCTGCACCTACAATCAAATAATGGATATCACTATATGGAATACTAACTTGTACAGAAGCATTGGTTGTACTATTTGGTGATGTACTTAGTGTTCCTGCACCCGAAGATAATGTAGCGGTTGAGCCGATACTTGCGTTCCAAGAATCACGATCAATTTTTCCAAAATTAATACTTAGTTTGTTATCTCCTATTTTTCCATCATATCCGCCAAAATATCGCCATACGGTGTTGCCCATAGGGATTGAACTTGCAAAATCTTGTTCCTTGATGGATGTTTTCAATCCGTTTAGACTGAGGTTGGTTGCTGTTGCAGTGATCGGTAGCGAATTCCCCGTTGCAGCGTTTGTCAAATAACTATTATACGGAGTGCTCAAGCTTTTATTATCAGAATACGCAAACCCTGCATGGATTTTTGAAGTATGGGAGAGATCATAATAAACCTTTGCATGTATATTTTGCGCCTTGGATGCATTAAGCCCTTTATCACCTACAATATATGTGGTAGTATCTGTTGTAGTTGTCGTTTGTATTGCTCCACCCACGGCAACAGCGCCTGGCAATGGTGCTCCAGATGGTGTTTTCGTAACATAATCTGATACATATCCATCACGGTTGTTCTGTGAAACCCCAAAGACAACACCCAGTCCATTATCAAATTTATTGCGATAGAGTGCACTCATATATTCTCCAGCAGAATCTCCATACCCTTTACCCATGTTAAATGACATCTCTTCTTTTGTTGGTTCTTTCGTTTTAATACTAATAACACCCCCCATAGCATTACTACCATACAATGAAGATCCTACACCGGGAACAACTTCAATGTTCTCCACATCGTCCATAGAGACCATCGCCCAGTTCACTTGGCCCGAATAGGCATCCACCATATTCATCCCATCTACTAACACGGCAAGCTTGGTTAACGTTCCCCCTTGCCCCCGCATAGAGCTGAGCATTGTCACTCCGGGACGTGCATTCCCTAATGCTCCTCCTCGTAGATAAAGCCCAGGAACTTTTGCATTTAGTGCATCCCCCAACCGTTGATTGTTGGATTTTTCTATATCCTTGGTAGTGATAACGGATACATTAACAGGTGCTTCGAGTGTTGATTGCTCAATTTTGGATGCAGATACCGTTACATCTCCCAAGTTAACGGTATCAACAGCGAAAGCACTGCTACATACAGCAATAGCAGCCAGTGATAATTTAATTTTACTCATTCAACTTCCTTAAAGTTTTATTGATAGCATTGTTTCTAAGAAGTGTTACATTAGTGTTAAATTAATAAATAAAATTAACACTAATGTAACAATCTTATTTCATAATCTTTCTCTTGATTCACATTTAACCTAATACAAGAGGCGTGCCGAGTGATAGATTTTATGCCGTTACTATCATTATTTATCCTCGCACTTTCCTACGGTGCAACAGCGTGTATGTTCACTTGTATGCCACTTATCTCGCCGATTCTTTTAGCGAACAATACAGCCCGCCAAGAGAGTTTACGCCTCTTACTCCCAATCACGTTAGGGCGGATTTTCGGCTATATCCTCTTATCGGCTGTTGCGTTTTTAGGGTCAACGATGGTTCAAGCCTTGATTAAAGACAAAGTTCTCATGGGGTATCTGCTCGGAACACTAACGCTGATTATCGCTTTACGACTTTGGAATACAGCACGTACAACGCGTAGCTGTTGCAATCCATCACGCACTACTGCAAAAGGGTCTATACCTCTTTTTATGATGGGAATGGTGTTATCTATGTCGATCTGCGCTCCTGTCGTCATGTTAATGACGTTGAGTGCGGCATCTTCATCACTCCCTTGGGCACTTTTATACGGATTATTTTTTGGACTGGGTGCCACGTTGTTGTGGCTTCTCTTTTTTTCTGTCGTCCTTACCGCTATTCTCAGAGAGTCTCTATTACATCTTCGGCAATATAACCGCATATTAGAACAGATGGCTCCCGTGATCTTAGCAGGCGTCGGCATTGCAATTTTTAATGGATGGATACACCTATGACTACCGCTCGCAAATCATTTTTATTTTCTCTCATGTTTCATACCCTGATGGGGTCATTGGCATTTTTTGTTTTAGTCCAAATGCGCACTCCGCCACCGATGGTAAAGATTCCGCTTCAACACATGATACTAGTCTCCTTATCTCACTCTGAGCCTGTGGTGAAACAACCAACAATATCAGAACCGATCCCCGTTGTTACACCTCAGCAGCCGACCCAAAAACCAACGGTTACTCAGCCGATTATCCCTATGAAACCCGTAGTTTCTACCGTTCAAACCGTAGCGACACCGATACCGCTCATCTCAACACCTCCGGCAGTCCAACATACACTTCAAACTATTGCAGCGCCATCTAAGCCAAAAGTAGACATCACGGCTGAAAAGCAATCCTTTTTAGCCTCATTACGCAGTAAAATTCAACAAAACCTCCATTACCCTTTTACTGCAAGACGCGTCGGAAAAGAGGGGAATGTCAATGTCCGTTTTGTTATGGAAAGTACAGGTATGATCCGTGATATAACCGTTCAACAAGGGGAAAGTATTTTTCACAATGCGGCAAAAGCAGCTGTTGCTTCCGCTTCAGGGGCTAATGTGCCTAAAAGCCTCACTGACGCTTTGCCGATGGAGATGGAGCTTAGCTTAGAATTTAAACTCAACAATTGAATCTAAACAGCTAATCTTATTCAATTTTATGATACGATTGAATACTATATAAATCGATATCAATGGCTGAGGATTCTACGTGACAATAAGATTATTATCGCTCTTTTCGATTGCACTGCTCTCATTCGCTCACGCAGATAACTACGAATTAGGTCATGGTTATAAAGTCAACGACACCATCAATGTCGGTGGCTATTTTTCAACCGAATTTGAATCAAACCGACAAAATGAAAGCTTTACCCTCGATGATGTGGCGGTTATGGCATATGGTGAGATTAATCCGATGTTCTCCTATTTGGCTGAAGCGGAAGCGGTCGGTTTTTACCATAAAAATTTCACGGACGGAACAGAAGTCGGCGATCAAAAATTTCATATTGAACGGCTCTATGGGGATATGTGGATGTCGGATGATTTTAACATCCGTTTCGGAAAAATGATCACCCCCATCGGATATTGGAATATGGAACCTATCAACGTTTTACGCGATACTACGTCCAATCCCCTATATAGTAAACTTCTTTTTCCGAAATTTCTTACCGGTATTGACATCAACGGATACATTCCCAAAACAGAGGGGATGCGCTATCACCTCTTTGGACAAAACAATCGTGATTTAGATGAAGAGTATATCAATATTCCCAATACCCACTTTTTTGGTTTGAGTGTCGAAAAAGAGCTCTCTATGGATTGGCATAGCGGAGGGAGCATAGGGGAATTCATTACTAAAACCAGCCAACGAACCCGTTTTTTTGAAGCAAATCTCAAATATGATGATAACCAGTGGCAAATTATGACAGAGGCGCTAATAAGCAAAAGTGAGTATGCTGACGGTCAAGACGATTATGCCCTCTCAGGATACGCACAAGCGATGTATCATTTTACTCCTGAACAAGCTCTCATCGGGCGATACGAATACTTTAACGATCATCACACCGATTACAAAGACAACATTGCGATCCTCGGCTACAGCTATCGTCCGCTCTATCCCGTCTCACTTAAAGGGGAGTACCAATGGCACTCTCTACACGATGAAAATCGTGCATTATTTTCGTTATCGGTACTCTTCTAATGAAAGCAATTGCCCTATTTTTTATCCTTGTTTCGGCGGTTTTCGGAGCCCAGTACAGCATGGTTATTTCCAAAAAAGTTCCACTCACTCTCATCAGTGTCGAACAAATACGGGATATTTATTTACAAAAACGGCGCAGTGTCGGGGATCAAAAAATCATCCCTCTCAATCTGGTAGGGCAAGAGCCTTCCCGAATAGCCTTTGAAAGTGCCGTTATCGGGATGGGACGAGATCGATTAAACGCCTATTGGGTCAAACAACATTTCCAAGGGATTACCCCTCCGATCACCCAGCCATCCCATGAGTCGATCAAAGCATTTGTTCAAAATGTCGAGGGAGCTATCGGTTACATCCCCTCCTCTATGGTCGATAATTCGCTAAAGGTTATCTATGAGTTTTAAACTCAAAACGATTCTTCTTTTTTTGGGGGTCAGCCTTATCCCCTATGCACTGAGTATGATTTTGCTCGGAAACTCGTTTCGTCAAGAGCAATACAAAGCCATTACCCAAGAGATGAATACTCAGGTGCGACTAACCGCTGAGAGAATTGATCAGCATCTACTAACCCTTCAAAACGATATGGTGTTCATCGCTAAATCAGAGGTAATGAACGATATCTATACTCAGGATTTGGATCGTCGAATCAGCACGATGCTCCTCTCCAAAAAAACCGATATGAAAATGATCGGCGATTTTTATGTGGTAGATCCAAACGGAATGGTTATCGCATCGAGCGATTTTACCGTTATTGCACACACTAAAATACTCAAACCTTTTTTCAAAGTTCCCATTTATTCCAACTTTACCCAAACACAAGTGGCTAGCCTCATCGTTACCTATCCGCTCGAAAACTTCCGAGTGTTTTTTTCTAACACCCCCCAGCGACACTATTATCTCCAACATCGTGATGGCACCATCTCCCTTAGACCTGCTGTTTTCGAAGAGTCACTCAAAGTATCTCATCCTCTCGACAACCAAAGCGATTTAAACATCGCATTAGAAGAAGAAAAAGGGTTTGCCTATCGATTGCTTTACAAATACGAACAGTGGTTTGTTGCTCTGCTCATTATAGGGGCTCTCTTTATCGCTACTGCCGCTTATTACGTTGCAACAGCTCTTATCCGTCCGGTTATCGTTCTCTCCAATACGGCAAAAATCATCACCCGCACCCAAGATTACACCCAGCAGGTATCGGTAACCCGCGATGATGAGATCGGTCAGCTCTCAGATGCCTTTAACACCATGATCGGGGGGATGGATAATGCGCTGGGAGAGATTACCGCTCTCAACCGTGAGATCGAAGATACTCAACGCGAAGTCGTCTTTACGATGGGTTCCATCGGGGAGAGTCGCTCCAAAGAGACGGGAAACCATGTCAAACGGGTTGCCGAATACTCCAGACTCCTTGCTCTCTATTACGGTCTTAGCGAAGAAGAGTCTGAAATGCTCAAACAAGCTTCTCCGATGCACGACATCGGTAAAGTCGCTATCCCCGATGCCGTCCTTAACAAACCGGGACGATTTGATGAAGAAGAGCGTCGAATCATGGATACCCATGCCGCATTAGGGTATGAGATGCTCAAACACTCCAACAGAACCCTGCTCCAAGCCGCAGCGATTGTCACATATGAACACCATGAGAAGTGGAACGGTAACGGCTATCCGCGAGGGCTGCGTGGCGAAGAGATCCATATTTACGGTCGCATTACCGCATTAGCCGATGTGTTCGATGCCCTCGGTAGTGACCGCGTTTATAAGAGAGCATGGGACGATGAGAAGATTTTCACCCTCTTTAAAGAGGAGCGAGGTGAACATTTCGATCCGAAACTTGTCGATATATTCTTTGATCATTTAGATGAATTTATTGCGATCCGTGAGACGTTTAAAGATGTCCACGAATCTTAAATAACCTATTTTCCGTTGATCATCCGTGATACCAAACCGCTTTGATCGCTCTTTTCCGCCAACACGACGCCAACGATATGAACAGCGATAAAGGCAAAAAGTCCCCAACCGATATATTGGTGCACCATCTCGATATTCTCTTTGGCACCCCCTGCAAATTTTAGATACAACGTCAATCCGCTAATCGACATCACAGCTAACAGCACATAAACGACTTTATAGAGGCGATATACCTTTTGCATTGCAGCATTATCATCAAATCCAAATCCGTTTTTCAAAACCATTGCCAGCCGTGCGACCAATAAAACAGCAACCGCGATTCCCAAATAGATATGCCAATCCCACATCGGTGAACGGACTGCTTTTCCGATCACTACCGCCTGTTCATCAGTGATAATAGTCCCCAGCTCCGCCATTTTGGTTTGAACAATCGCACCTATATTCGCCTTGTGCATCACACTCTCTCGTAACACAACCGTGATAAACAATCCAAACATAATGATCGCATTCAGCCAATGCCATGCTCTAAATGATGGTGAAAAATGCCGCATAATAACCCCTTTTATTTCAATACACCTATCGTACACAAAAAATAAAAATAGTCTCTTAATCCTACGTCGATGCTAACACTCCGCTAATACATTTGCGTCATAATACCCGTATCCAAGATTAGAGGAGGGTAAATCCCAATGAAAAAAGTCACTTTTATCGCTCTGTTGAGCCTCAATGTATTCGCAACTGATTATAGTACAATGAGTATTACTGATATGCAGGCAATGCGTGGAACCGTACCGGAAGCTGATCGTTCAGCTTTTCAAACAGAAATGCAATCTAAAATGCAAGCACTAACTCCCGAAGAGCGTCAAGCAGCGACTAGCACCATGAAACAAAGCAAATCAGGTCCTATGGACGGTACAGGATCACAAATGCGTCAAGGTGGCGGCCAAAGCGGCGGAATGGGCAGTGGAACAGGTGGCAGTGGAACAGGTGGCAGTAAAATGTACCGTGGCGGACGCTAAAGCTACCGTATGATACTGTACAGTTATCAAAAATGGTGTCGCTTCTCGCGGCATCTAAATCGAAAATTTGAAATTTTGGCAAATACACTTTTTTAGGGTCAAAATACTAAAGGATACATATGGAAGTCGGCACATCAGGTCAAATGCAACAAATGCAAATGCGGAAAATGGATGGTAGCGGAGGCGGTCAAAATCAAAACAACGGAATGAAAGAGATGATGCAATCGCTCTCATCCGAAGATCGTACAGCTGTTCGTGAGCAAATAGCCAATCTCTCTGAAACGGATCGCAAATCGATGAAGGATCAAATATCACAAATAGAGACTGCATCGCTCTCTCCTGAGGATTTGGCACAAACTATGTTTGATATGCTTTCTACACTCCAAAATCCTGTTTCATCGACAGAGACTGACTCATCAACGAGTATTGATATTTACGCGTAAATATCAATAAAGCAACATTCGTGATAAACATACTCCTTCTCGAAGATGATTTGGTTCTCGGCGAAACACTCCATGAAATGCTCAGCGTGAGAGGATACCAATGCACGTGGGTTGTTGATGGCCAAGCGGCTGCGGAAGCCGCCTATGATATCCGATATGATTTATATATTTTTGATATCAATGTCCCTGAACTTAATGGATTCGATCTGGTTCAAAGTCTGCGAGAGGCCGAGGATAATACCCCAACAATTTTTATCAGTGCGATGAGCGATATCGCCGCTATCACCAAAGGGTTTTCCGTCGGGGGCGATGATTATCTCAAAAAACCGTTTTATCCACAAGAACTTTTACTCCGTATCGAAGCCCGTTTTTCTCGCAAAGCACAACTCATTACACACGGCGATATTACCTACAACCCTATTACCAAAGAAGTGATAAAACTAGGACATGTTCTCTCCCTTGGAGAGGTGCAGCTCCCTTTGCTTGCTTTGTTTATTACCAATCTCGGACGAACCCTGTCCAAAGAGAGTTTGTTCGAGATGATGGAGCACCCCAGCGACAATGCCCTCCGTTTTGCGATCAATAAACTCAAACATACAACAGGGTGGAGTATCGATAATGTTCGTGGAATAGGATACAGCATTGAAAAAAGCTGAATACGAATCGTTTTTTAAAAGCTTTGGGGTCTTTTTCATCGCATTGAGTCTTTTAAGCGGTGTTTTGTTTTATGTCGAATACACTCAGCTCAAACATGATTTGGACGAAAAGATATACAATGAGATGCGGCTATGCAGTTATGATCTAAAATGTGCACAATTCGGATTTGATTTTGTCCCCTTAAACCCTAAAAAACTTTATGAACTGCAACATACCTCTGCTGAAATGTTTGTCCTTTTCTCCATCCCTAGAAATGATACCTACGCCCTAAAACTCTCTTTGTCAAATACTCAGTACGAAACGATAATAGCAGCCATTCGTGATAATTTGGTCTTTTATTACGGTTGGGCACTTTTGGTTATTGCGGTTGTTTCAGCCCTCTTTTCATTTTATGCCTTATACCCTCTGCGTCATGCACTCCATTTGACCCAAGAGTTCAGCCGAGATATTTTGCATGATCTTAACACCCCTCTCTCTGCACTTCGACTTAATGTAAGTCTCCTCAAACCGAGTGTTGGCGATGAAAAAAAAATCGATCGGATGGCCCAAAGTATCGATACAATTGTATCCCTAGGAGACAATTTGCGCAGTTATCTCGAAGAACATGTTTATCAGGTCGAAACAGTTGATCTAAATTCACTGATACAAACTAGAATCTCAACCCTAGAGAAGCTCTATCCCTCAATTCATTTCATACTCAATCTAGAGAGTATTTCCATGACTGTCAATCGGGATGCTTTCACCCGTATTATCGATAACCTCTTGAGCAATGCCGCGAAATACAATAAACACGATGGATCCGTAACAATCTCTATAGATACAGAACACAATAAACTTCACATTCAAGATACCGGCAAAGGGATTGCCCACCCCGAAAAAATATTTGAGAGATTTTACAAAGAGCACGAACGGGGATTAGGAATTGGTTTACATATTGTGAAAAAATTTTGTGATGAGCTAAAAATACCCATCAACGTTGAAAGCCGCATTTCCAAAGGGACAATTTTTACTCTCGATCTTGGATCACTAACAAAGCGCTAATGGTTCAATGCCAAAATGTTATATTTAAAAGGATACGTATGAAAATCTTGACAATGACGATCTCTTTATTGCTGTTCAATGCCATGTTGTTTGGGGTTGAATCGATCAATGAGCAAATCGAAGCCATTAAAAATGCCTCCCAGACAGAGCGGGTAGAACTGATGAATCGACTAAAAATTCAAATATCGGCGATGAACGAAGAGGAGCGCTCAAATGCGATCAATATCCTTCAACAAAGTCGAGGTGGCACTGGAAACAGAGTCCAGTTAAAACTTCATCAGGGCAGTTCTGGAGAGAGTGGTAGTTCCATGCAACGGCTTAGAATCCATAACAGCTCTTCTGGAACTCCAAAACAGCAAGGGAGACAATAATGTATCGCTTATTATTGACCCTAGTATGTATTACTACCACTTCTTATGCCTACACTGACAGTGATTTCGACGGTGTCGAAGATGCACATGATCTTTGCCCACAAACACCTTTAAGTGATTTAGTCAACACAGATGGGTGTGTCATAAAAAGTATAGGAAATAAAATCACCTACGATCTGATTGCAGGTATTGGATACTCTCAAATAAATTATGCTTCCCAAGAGCCCTCTGATACGCTGAGCAACTCATTGCAAGCAGATGTGTATGCAGGGAGTTGGTGGATTCAAGGAATCGTATCCCACTATCAATCCAACAACGGAATAGATTCTCAAAGCGGGTTGGAAGACACCTCCATAAATCTCATGTACCGACTCACCCCAACCGAAAAACTCACCGTAACGACGGGGATAGGTCTCGTGTTGCCAACCTACCAAAGTGGTTACAACAATGAAGCGACCGACTATACGGCATCGATTGATGTGCACTATGCTATCAATAAAAGTTTTTTACTCTTTGCAGGGACAAGCTATACGTGGGTCAACGACCGTGACGTTTCGCAAGAGAGCTATCAAAATACCTTTGGAGTTCACACGGGTGTCGCATACACATCGCCCAATGGGAAATCAGCTTTAAGTGCTGCTTATTATCAGAATGAGAGTATTTATACCTCTACTCAAACGATAAAATATGTGAATTTTGGATACGCCTATACGATTAACCCCCATTGGAATGTTGGAGGATATTATGGGTATGGACTCAGTGACTCAGCCAGTGATCAATCCATCTCAGGATATGTAGGTTATGTATTTTAATTACAATAATAAAATGACCAAAATACTCCAAGCCTTGCTATGATATAATTGCCTATTATTTAGACCCTTAAAAGGTAATTCGTATGCGCCAAACCATTACAGAAAAAATCTTCTCAGAGCACGTCGGACGCACCGTTTACGCGGGTGAAATCGTCCGCTCACCTATCGATATGGTAATCGGTAACGACATCACCACTCCGATCTCAATCAAAGCGTTCGAAGATTCAGGTGCGACTACCCTCGCCAACCCTGAGGGGTTCTCCATAGTCCTCGATCACTTCATCCCCGCCAAAGATATTGCCTCCGCGAACCAAGCGCGTATTAGTCGCGACTTTGCCAAAAAACATCAGATGAAACACTTCTTCGATGAAAAAGATATGGGGATTGAGCACGCTCTTCTTCCTGAAAAAGGGTTGGTGATTCCGGGTGACGTTATCATCGGTGCCGATTCACACACCTGTACCCACGGTGCGCTCGGTGCATTCTCTACGGGGATGGGTTCAACCGATTTGGCATTTGCGATGGTCACGGGTGGGAACTGGTTTAAAGTCCCTGAGTCGATCAAAGTCGTCCTTAGCGGGAAGCCGGGACAATATACTACGGGTAAAGATATTATTTTAGAGATTATCCGCATGATCGGTGTGGATGGTGCGTTGTACCGTACCCTCGAATTTACCGGAAGCACAATCCCCTGCCTCACGATGGATGACCGTTTCAGTATGTGTAACATGGCAATCGAAGCAGGAGCAAAAAGCGGAATCGTCGCCTACGATGAGATCACGGCAGAGTTCTTGAGCGACAAACCGCTTGCACGTGAACCGAAAATTTATCATTCCGATGACGATGCGACCTACGTTCAAATCCTCGAAATCGATGTTGCTTCTCTCGAACCGGTTATCGCCTATCCGTTCTTGCCATCCAACGGTCACAGCCTTACTCAAGCGGTCAGTGACAACATCAAAATCGATCAAGCCTTTATCGGAAGCTGTACGAACGGACGGCTTAGTGATCTTAAAATCGCCGCTAAAATCCTAGAGGGGAAACGGGTACATCCTGATGTCCGCCTCATCGTTACTCCGGGGACACAACGAATCGCACGCGAAGCAACCAAACTCGGCTACATGGACATCATCATCGATGCGGGCGGTGTTGTCTCCAACCCGACCTGCGGTGCGTGTCTGGGCGGATACATGGGAATCTTAGGGGATAACGAAGTAGCCGTTGCGACAACCAACCGTAACTTCGTAGGACGCATGGGTTCACGCTCATCCAAAGTCTACCTCGCCAACTCTGCCGTCGCTGCCGCTTCGGCGATCACGGGCTATATCACCGATCCCTCAACTATTTTATAGCACTTCTCCACTATGGAGAAATATACTCTCATCTAAGTTATAATAGTGATACTTTACTACTCGGAGATATCTATGCGCTCACTTATCCTTGCAGCTTTATTAATTTTGGCTTCCAATGCCAACGCGTTTGATTTTGGCTCACTTGTGCAAACCCTCACACCTGCGACGCAAAGTGCCGCACCGGTCCTTGATGACTCTTTGACTTCAAACCCGCTCATCAAAAAGCTCACTAACTCACTCGGTGTCACCCCGACTCAAGCGGTAGGGGGAACCGCAGCGATTATCAATAATGCTAAAAGCAATATGGAACCTACTGATTTTACCGCTCTAACCAAACAAGTCCCACAGGCGGGAACGCTTCTGGGTGCAGCACCTGCTGGGTTACTCGGAATGGGTACTTTAGGCTCACAGTTCTCCTTTTTGGGAATGGATGCTTCGATAATTAGCAAATTCACCCCTCTCGTACTGGAATACCTCCAAAGCGGTGCAACCCCCGCGATGGATAAAATCTTAGCCACCGCCATCGCAAAATAATGTTCCCTATCCCCTGCATCCTCTTTGCCGGCGGAAAAAGCTCTCGGATGGGTGAAGATAAATCACTCCTCCCCTTCGGCAAATTCTCCACCCTTGCCGAGTTTCAATACGAACGGTTAAAAAACATCTTTTCCCGCGTCTATATCTCTACAAAAAGTTCTAATAAGTTTGGGTTTAGTGCCGATTTTATCCTCGATCCACAAGAAGTTGATTATGCCCCTACCGCTGGATTTGTAAGTGCTTTTAGAGCGCTTAGAGATGAGAGGATTATGGTGCTCAGTGTCGATACTCCGTTTGTCGAGAAAGCTGTTTTTCAAATCCTGATGGATGCCGATAACGACGATTTAGATGCCGTCATAGCCCGTACACACGAAGGGGTACATCCCCTCTGTGGCATCTATCACCGATCTCTTTTGGGGGAATTTGAGCGGATGTTAGAAGAGGGAGATCACCGTTTGGGAAAATTACTCGCTTCAAGCCGCACACAATATATTGACTTTGAGCGAGAAGAACCCTTTATGAATCTCAACCATCCGCATGAGTACCAAAAAGCACTTAAGTATTTAGAGTTATGAAAACACTCTTTCCCCTCATCGCTACGATCTTTTTTGCTATGGTTCATTATCTCACCTATACACGGGTAGTCTCTCATCTGCGCATTAGTACGCAAACCCGTACTCTCTTAAAATATTTCCTGATTTTTAATATGATAGGAGTCCTCGGATATCTCAGTAGCCGCTATCTAATCAGTCCTCCGAAATACCTCTATTTTCTCTTTTCCCTCACCATCGGTGTCGGCTTTTTCCTCTTTATCGGTACGATTGTTTATGAGTTTCTCCATTTAGCACAAAGGATAATCCCTTTTAATCCTCAAAAGCGTGCTTTTTTTAAACGAGCGAGTGATCTTGGATTTTTGAGTGTGGGAAGTGCCTATTTAGGAGCAGCGGTTTTAGAGGGGTCGAAAGAGCCTGTTATCCAGTTTGTCGATGTCAATCAAAACCGCTTCAACGGCAAATCATATAGAATCGTTCAAATTAGCGATATGCATATCGGAGGATTGATCGATAAAGAATTTGTTGCCAAAAGTGTCAAAACCATCAATGCCCTCAACCCTGATCTCATCGCTATCACCGGAGATTTATCCGATGCCCATATTTCGATGGTTCAAAATTCTATCGATGAATTGCGCCACCTCAAAAGCCGATTTGGGACGTTCTACGTCATAGGAAACCACGAATATTTTCACTCTCTAAAAGAGACGATTGAACATGTCAAAACACTCGGTATTCATGTATTGGAAAACAGCTCCATCTCCATCAATAATGATTTTTACATCGCAGGAGTCTACGATCTTTTCGGATTTCGTGCTAGCACCTATCTACCGGATATCACCAAAGCTATGGGAACTATCCCTCCACAGATGCCGACACTACTATTAGCCCATCAACCCAAATATATAGAATATCTCGAAGGGTTCACCCCCTCACTGATCCTTAGTGGTCACACTCACGGGGGACAAATTTGGCCGTTTCACTATCTCGTTACCCTCGCACAACCTTATCTCAAAGGACTCTATCCACTTGGTAAAAACCGCCATATTTATGTCAACAGCGGGATCGGCTTTTGGGGTCCTCCGATGCGACTCGGTGCCCAAGCCGAAATTACCTGCATTACGTGGTCATAATACCGTTTCTTCCGCACATTTTTTACACGGCTCTTTTTCGCTTTTACGCACCAAATAAATAAAGACGGCAAAAACAAAAAGCAAAAATGCCAAAGCGGCAATCAATGTCGAAGCATACGGTAAATCTTTATAATTATGGATCGAAATTTTAAAGACCACCAACAGCGCTTCAATCAACAACGCAATAATGATCGAGACAGAAAAATTCATCAGCGTTTTTGCATTGAACGTTTCACTAATATGCTGAGTACGAGGTAATACCTCCTGCTCAAAAATCGTTTTTCCTAAATCATATACCGCCAATCCCAACGTCAAGGCGATGATCGGGTTAAATACCGCATCAATGTTCAGCGGCTCTTCGGCGAAAAGATATCCTGCAAAGGTATAAAATCCGTACAATACGACAAATAACCCAAAAAATAGAAGCCCTCCACCAATAATCGCGTACGAAGATCGGTTCATATATTTAAACAGATTGTTTTTTTCGATCAGTGAAAAACGCTCTAACAATTTACGAAGTCTAAAATCGAAGAAGAGATACCCGTTCTCAATGGGATAAATAACCGTTATACACAAATGCCCCGTTGCCGTAGAGATATAGGGTTCACTGATGTAATACCCTTGCTCTAGAGCCATTTCGTCCACCAAATATGCCCGATCCGCTCCGACATGATAATGTTCTTCCTTGTTTGCATAAATATTGGGTGAGTTTTGGACAAACCCCTCATCCGATGTATAAATAAGTTCCAAACTCGGAAATGTTTTAAATAAGTTAGCCGAAAGTTGCATATTAAAAGATTTCGGACTTGCTTTTTTCAACGTCGTTAAAATAAATTTTTGGATCAATGGGGCATTAGCGTTGTAGCTACGTACTAAATCTTGCATTTTCTTCCCCTGTTTATTATTTTTTGAACGCCAAAGGAATTCATCCCTTTGGCTACGCTTGCCGCTGTGGCACTAAAGCTTGCCTCGTTACGAGGCAGATTTTAATTACAATAATAATGAGCACTCTGGACTTACTCGCTCTTTAGCGACCCCAAAGTCTCATGGCAAAACTATAGCCCAATTTTTATCTCTGCTATGGTTATTTTTTAATCAATACCTGATTAACAACTCTAAGCTATAATAATAAAAAG
>NZ_JAFLKV010000009.1:23254-24502 GCF_019163035.1 Sulfuricurvum sp. | reverse complement strand
CATCCGTTTATGAAACGTATCTTGATGCCGGATGATTGGGAAGGGTTCCCGCTTCGCAAAACGTATCCGCTCCAAGGGGATGAGTTTGCTCAATGGTACGAAGTCGATAAAATCTTCGGTAAAGAAGCACGTGAGATCATCGGGCCTGAAAACCGTGATCCTGCCCGTGTGGATCGTTACGACACCGAACGTTTTGCCCGTTTAGGTCATGAAGTGCCTCGCGGTGCCGACATCAGCCAAGGTGAACCGGATACGCCGTTATGCTACCAAGAGAATGAGGGAGTATTCCTCATCCAAAAATTTGACGCAGAAAAAAGCGTCGTGATCTCTGATCGCGATCGTTAAGGAATTACAGTATGCAACAAGCCAATAGATTACGACCTTTTTTTGAAAATATTACGTTTGATCGTGCCGATAATGAACTGATCCTTAACTTCGGGCCTCAGCATCCATCTGCGCACGGACAATTGCGTTTGATGCTCCATTTGCAACAAGAGCAAATCACGAAAGCCCATCCGGATATCGGATACCTCCATCGCGGTATGGAGAAAATGGCGGAGAACATGATCTACAACGAGTTCATGCCGACGACCGATCGTATGGACTATATCGCGTCGAGTTCAAACAACTACGGCTTTGCATTGGCGGTAGAAGAGCTCATCGGTTTGGATGTTCCACGTCGTGCCAAAGTGATCCGTATGATGCTTTTGGAAACAAACCGTCTTATGTCTCACCTTTTCTGGTTGGCGACGACAGCTCTGGATATCGGAGCGATGACGGTGTTCTTGTTCGCATTCCGCGAGCGCGAGTACTTGATGGATTTAATCGAAGATTATTGTGGTGCACGTTTGACCCATGCGGCAATCCGTATCGGTGGCGTACCGCTCGATCTACCGGATAACTTTATCGCCGATTTACGTAAATTCCTCGATAAATTGCCGGAAAACATCAAAGACTACGAAGACCTCCTCGATACGAACCGCATTTGGTTGATGCGTATGGAGAATGTCGGAGTTATCTCCAAAGAGATGGCACAGAGCTGGGGCTGTTCAGGGGTTATGCTCCGCGCTTCGGGTGTTGAGTGGGATATCCGTAAAGAGGAACCGTATGAGCTTTATGATGAAGTGGAGTTCAACGTTCCTGTCTCCGATAAAGGGGATAACTACGCTCGCTATAAACTCTACATGGCAGAGATGCGCGAGTCCGCGAAAATCTTGTACCAAGTGATCGATATGTATGCGGGAACTG
>NZ_JAFLKV010000009.1:0-23154 GCF_019163035.1 Sulfuricurvum sp. | reverse complement strand
GCTGATTTGGTTAAAGAACTTGGGTGTGAGCTCATGAACTCGTTGAAATTCAACGAAGCTGACTGGACCATTGTGGTCAAGAAATAAGGAAGTGGTGTGAGCAAAGTCTATTTCTCCACGTGGCGGGGTGAGCAGATCAACAACATCGGCAAAGCCGATGATGTGTGGGAAAAATCTGCCTATAACCTCCCGTTGGAATACAACGAGCACGCCCACTCCAAAGCCTTTATCGGTTGGGACGGCGTAGCACTTTTCAACCCTGATGTGGATGTGGTTCGTTTAGCAACGGAATACGCGGCGCAATATCAGGTTTACTCTGAAGCGTGCGGACGCTGTGCACCGGGACGATGGGGCGGACGTATTTTATACGATTTGCTCGATAAAATTGCTCGCGGTGAGGGATCGATTGCCGATATGGAGCATCTCAAAGAGGTGTCACGTACGATGCAAGAGACCTCTAAATGTGAGATCGGTAAAACGGTTCCTAATCCATTGCTTGATTTGATGACTCACTTTGAGTCAGAGTTTATGGCGTGTATCGAGAACCAAAAACCCTCCAAGCATTATCATTTGGAAGATACCAGCTATATTGCGAAAATCACCGCACCGTGTATGGATGCGTGTCCGGCACATGTCGATATTCCCGCTTATATCGAGGGTGTTCGTGATTTGCGTTTTGATGATTCATTGATGGCGACTCGTCAAACGATGCCTTTGGCTCACACCTGCGGACGTGTCTGTCCTCACCCGTGTGAGACCGAGTGCCGTCGTACCAATCTCGATGAGCCGATTTCGATTATGGAACTTAAACGTCTCGGTGCCGATTATGAGAGTGATCACGGTTTCGGATTTTTCCACCCGAGTGAGAAAAAAGCCTCAGTAGGGAAAAAAGTAGCGATTATCGGTGCAGGGCCTGCGGGACTTACGGGTGCGTACTATTTGGCATTGGATGGTATCGATGTCGATGTTTATGAAGAGCTTCCGGTTCTCGGCGGTGAAGTTGCGGTTGGGGTTCCTGAATACCGTATGCCGATTGACAAATACAATCAAGACATCGAAGCGGTACGCTCTCTTGGGGTGAATTTTATCACGAACTCTAAAGTGACCGCCGATATGATGAGAACGTTCGAGAATGAGTACGATGCAACACTCGTCGCTACGGGTACCCGTATTTCGAAAAAAGTCTATTGTGACAACGAACGTCCTGAGATCCAAGGGTACTGGGGTGCGATTGACTTTTTGGATAAAGTGAACCTCCAAGTTAAATACGACATCATGGTTCCCGAAGAGGATCAAAAACGTCATATGCTACCGGCTGATTTTGTTGATTTGAGAGGCAAAACGCTTGCATGTGTCGGGGGCGGATTTACCTCGATGGACGTTGTACGCTGTGCTATCCGCGCCGGTGCGGCAAAAGTTATTATGCTTTATCGACGTGATGAAGCGACGATTATCAAAAATACGACGTATGAAGAGTATCATGAAGCAGTCGAAGAGGGAGTTGAATTTATTTTTCACTCGGCGGTTGCGGCGATGAAAGACGAAAACGATGTTCTAAAATCGCTTATTATTGATCGTTTTGAACTGGTTCCTGATCCAAATGGTGGACGTCCGACATTGGAAAAAGTGGAAGGGGCGAGTTTTGAGATAGCGTGTGATTATCTCATCCCTGCCGTTTCACAAAGTGCCGATTTGAAACTTCTCCCTGAAGAGTGGGAAATCGAGCGCACCTCATGGGCGACGATCAAAACAAACGGTAAAGATTACATGACCTCACGCAAAGGGATTTTTGCCGCAGGAGATTGCGAATACGGTCCGATGACGATAGTTAATGCTGTCGGTCAAGCAAAACGTGCCTCATCGGTCATATCGCGTTACGTTACAAGCGGTGAGATCACCCTCAGCAATGATGAGATTATGGAAGATCACCTCCGTAAACTCAAAGTGTATGATAAAAAAGAGAAGATTCAAGGGTGGCTTCCGGGATTGCCTCGTCAACACAGTGAAGTTCTTCATGTGGATGAACGCAAAGATAATAACCGTGAAGTGAAATACGCCTTTACCCAAGAAGAGGCACTCGCAGAGGCGGAACGCTGTATGCGCTGTTACTATATCGCGATGATCGCACATTAAGGGGGATGAATGATTAACTTTATTATTAACAATCAACCCGTAACGGCACAAAAAGGGGAGACGATCCTCCAAGCGGCACGCAAAGCGGGATTTTATATCCCGACGATGTGTTATTTGGAAAAAACGACTCCGTGTGCATCGTGTCGCCTCTGTGTGGTTGAAACGGATAAAACTGAGGGTTTAATTCTCAGTTGTCAAACTCCTCCGACCGAAGGGCTCGTAGTTACCCTTGATTCGGATCGTTTGAAGCAAGAGCGCACCAACATCATGCGTCTTTACGATGTCAATCACCCGTTGGAATGCGGTGTATGTGATAAATCTGGGGCGTGTGATCTCCAAAACAAAACATTGGAGTTCGGTGTGGATCGCCAACATTTCAGTGCAAAAGATCAACCACGCCACATCGAGCATTGGGGGCTGATCAATTATGACCCATCTCTTTGTATCTTGTGCGAAAAATGTGTCCATGTCTGTAATGAGATCATCGGAGACGATGCAATTGAACTCCAGTTCGGTGGTTATAAATCCTCCGTCATTCCGAAAAACAGCGATAAACTTGACTGTACATTTTGTGGAGAGTGTATCGCAGTGTGTCCGGTTGGTGCACTGGTAAGTTCACAGTTTCAATACAGTGCCAATGCTTGGGAACTCTCTAAAATTCCTGCAACCTGCGTCCATTGCTCGGCAGGATGTTCACTCACGTATGAAGTGCGCCACACTTCAAACTTAATCGGTGCAAAATCAAAGATTTACCGTGTAACGAATGATTTTGAACACATGACTCTCTGTGGTGCAGGGCGTTTTGGATTTGATTTTGATGTTGAGGGAACCAAGGAAGAGAGCTCATTCGCTCAGGCAGTGCATGCTCTTCAAAACGCGAAAGCTATCCGTTTTAACTCTCTTATTACAAACGAAGAGGCGATGATTCTTCAAGGGTTGAAAGAGACGCTTGGTGTGAAACTCTACAACGAAGAAGCGCGCGCGTATCAAAACTTTATGAGTGCTTACAGCTCTATTAGCGGTAAAATCGGTTTCGGCGGAAGCCTCGACGCCGTGTGTCAGAGTGATGGGATTATCGTACTCGGAGGACGAATTACTACAGATAATCCAGTAGTTCGTTATAGTGTTACAACGGCGGCTCGTCATAACGGAGCCAAAGTGGTGTATATGCATCCGATGGAAGATGAGTTGCTCCAAAATGTCGTAACACAGTTCGTCAAATACGAAGTGGGAACCGAAGAGGGGGTTGTTGCAATGCTCGCAAAAACTCTCCTTGAGGGGTGCGATCTCTCAGAGGAAACACAAGCGTTTTTTGACGGACTTGATGAGGGATATTTGTGCGCTGAGAGCAATGTTGGGGATGAAGAGTACGCTCACATCACAAAATCGTTTATTCGAGTAAAACGTAAAACATTGGTTATCGGAAGCGATGTGATAACCCATAAACGCTCATCCAATATCGCCCGTTTGTGTGCGATGATCGAGACCTACACTGAGTTCTCGGTGGTGGTTATTCCTGTGAACGTCAACACGATTGGGGTGTCGTTGATTTGCGAATTGGACATGGACAATGGCGGAGAGGATGTGGTCGGCTACAATGCAGCGGGCGATTACACGATGGGCTCCATCGGAGATGTTAATCTCACATTGCCATCGCTTAACAGCCAAGAGGGGACATTTGTGAGTATCAATCATCACGTATTGCCGACCAATGTGGCGGTAGCGTATGAGGGATACACGCTCAATGACTTAGCATCTTCACTGGGAGTGAAAGCCGATAACACCATTGACTATACCGCAAAACTCCCACTCTCCAAAGGGTTTAACGGCGTAGGATTTGATAATTTAGGGAACTTTTACAGTGCATTGGGCGAGGATAATCGAGGCTATATTCTCGAAAATATGGATGTAAAAGCTGAGGGTGTATTGGAAGAGATTGATGATTTACCGGAGTTCAACGGTACGGTTGTCTATCACTGTAACCCGATCAATCAGTTCAATAGTTATACAGCGCGTACATCGCAGCTCGAAAAAGAGGCAATTTTACGTGGTTCAGCACAGTTTGCGGCTGCTGCAAAAATCGCAGATGGTGATAAAATTCGACTTGAATTTCCTCACAGCACCCAAGAACGTATTTTTAAACTCGATTCTACTTTAAAAGGGACGATTGCACTGGTTCCGGCATACGATGTCGGATTCGGCGCGCTTAATGAACAATACCGCTTTGAAAAGGTGAAAATTATGAGGATGGGGAGTGCATCATGAATGAGATCACGATTACCATAGACGGACGCGCTGTTCAGACGCAAGAGGGTGAATATATCCTTAATGCGGCACGTGCCAATGGTATCTTTATTCCGGCTATTTGTTATTTGACACGATGTTCGCCGACATTGGCGTGTCGCATCTGTTTAGTCGAAGCAGACGGTAAGCAAGTCTATGCGTGTAACGCTAAAGCAAAAGAGGGGATGGATATTACGACCACCACCCCTAATATCTTGGCAGAGCGTCGAGCAATCATGGAAGTTTATGATGTGAACCATCCGTTGGAATGCGGTGTGTGTGATCAGTCAGGCGAATGTGAGTTACAAAACTATACTCTTGAAGTAGGTGTTGACGCGCAAACATATTCGATCAAAGACACTCATAAACCGGCACAAAACTGGGGATTGATCCATTATGATCCGGCTCTTTGTATCATGTGTGAGCGTTGTATTACCGTCTGTAAAGATATGATCGGGGATGCGGCACTCTCAACCGTAGCTCGTGGATCAGATGCAATCGAGGCAGAGTTCAAAGAGTCTATGCCTAAAGATGCCTATGCGATGTGGAATAAACTCAATAAATCGTTGATTGCCCCTAACGGCGGTGACACACTCGATTGTACGAACTGCGGTGAGTGTAGTTCGGTATGTCCGGTCGGGGCGCTTGTAAGCAGTGATTATCAGTACACCTCAAACGCATGGGAGCACAAACAAATCCCTGCAACGTGTGCTCACTGTTCGGCGGGATGTCAAATCAGCTACGATATTAAACACACTAGTATCACGAACACCGATGCGAAGATTTACCGCGTTAAAAATGAGTGGAACTATGTATCCCTCTGCGGTGCGGGACGCTACGGATACGATTTTGAAAATCGTGATGTTATCAAAGATCAGAGCGAATTTGATGCCGCAATCGCTGCCTTCAAAAAAGCCGATACGATTAGTTTTACCTCCACGATTACCAACGAAGAGGCGATGATTCTCCAACGATTGAAAGAAAAATTGGGTGTTCGTTTGGTGAACAACGAAGCGTTGGCATTGAAAAACTTTTTGAGTAGTTACAGTAGTATCAGCGGAAAATCGCTTTACGGCGGTGACTTGAAAGCGGTTCATAATGCCGATTTCGTCGTCTCTATCGGAAGTGCCCTTAAAACTGATAACCCGAATGCTCGCTTCGCGATGAATAATGCCCTCTCTATGAACAAAGGGGCTGGGTTGTATTTTCATCCGATCAACGATCCGGTCATCGCGGATATGTCTAAAAACGTGACGCAGTTCAACCATGCACCGATGATGGAAGAGGCGGCGCTGTATCTGATGCTCGATCTTTTCGGAGATAAAGCTTCAATGCCATCAAGTGTTTCAGAGTACCTCGCAACATTCCACTCAACAAAAACCGTGACGGTCGAAGAGAGTGTAGATGAAAAAGTGACTGAAACCGTTACGAAAATGGTGCTTAACGAAGAGAGCGGTGTGGAAGAAGAGGTGAGCGAAGAGGTTACCAAAACGATCAAGAAAAAAATCTCGAAAGAGGTTGAAGTGGATGAAAACGCACTTTTCGCGATGTTGAACGCTCCTGCGGGATTCGTCGATACCCTCACGAAATATTTGGCGAAAAAAGAGACATTTGCATTGATGGTGGGTGCTGATTTGTACACCCATCCGAACGCGGCAAACTGTGCACGCCTTGTAGCATTGATAGAAAAATATACCTCATTTAGTGTTACCATGATTCCAAACCTCTCCAACACTCTCGGTGTCGCGATGATTTGTGATTTGGACAGTGAGCGCGGAAGTTATACTATCGGGTATAACACGACGGGTGATTTTACCCTCAGTGCACTCGGTAACGGCGATTTGGATATGCCATCACTCAATCAGCAAGAGGGGACGCTAACGAGTATCGACAAACGGGTAAATCCGACCAATGCGGCACTCAGCTACGGCGGGTATGTTTTGAACGATATTGCCTCTGCTTTGGGATTGAATGCCAAATATACCGTGGATTACACGGCTCAGCTTCCGGTTGATGCAGGGTTTAGCGCGGTCGCTTTTGATACTTTGCCGAACTACTATACCAATGCGGGCGAAGAGGTTCGCGGGTATGTACTGGAGAATAGAGCAGTAAGTGTTAGCGGCGATGAAAACGTTGCAGTGTTCGACGCTGCCAAAGCGATGAATGAAAAAGTCGTCTATTTGGCGAATCCGGTACTTCAATTTTCTCTGTTTACCGCAGCAGCGCACCAACTCCAAAGCAAAGGTGGATTGTACGTATCCGCCTCGGCTATGGAAGCATCGCTCTGGAGCGAGGGAGATCGCGTTACTGTGAAAACAGCGCGCGGTGAAGTTGCGGTGAGTATCATCAAAGACGGTAAAATCGAGGGAGATATAGCCTATCTGCCGACATTTGATACCGACATTAATTCTGAAGCACTGTTTGGCGGTTACCGTTTTGCCAGTGTATCAATTCAAAAGGTGTAAAGCATGGATGTAGCATTCATTATAGAGACGATTGCAAAAATCGTTGTAATCTTGTTAGTCTTCTCAGCGCTCGCGGGTCTTGGAACCTATTTTGAGCGTAAAGTACTGGCGTTCATGCAACGCCGACTTGGGCCGATGCACGTCGGACCGTTCGGATTGCTCCAAGTTGCGGCAGATGGGATTAAACTCTTTACCAAAGAGGACATTATTCCTCAAAACGTTGTTAAACCGATTTTTAAAATCGCTCCGGTTATCACGGCCGCAACTGCGTTTATGGCATCTGCGGCGATTCCTTTTTGGCCACAGTTTACCGCATTCGGATACACGGTTCACCCGATTGTTGCGGACATCAATGTCGGTATACTCTACGTTTTGGGAGTTATGGCGATTGGGTTGTACGGACCGCTTTTGGGTGGTATGGCATCGGCGAACAAATGGTCATTGATCTCTGCGGCACGTAGTGCGGCGGTATTTATTTCGTATGAAGTTATTACGGGACTCTCTTTGTTAGCACCGCTTATGATGGTCGGTTCATTGTCTCTGGTCGATATCAATAACTATCAAGTGGGTGGAATTACCCACTGGATAGTCTGGTCACAGCCGGTAGCGTTTGTTCTGTTTTGGATCGCGGCATTTGCAGAAACAGGTCGTACACCGTTTCATCTAGTCGCAAACGACCATGAGATCATCGATGGTTTCGGAACCGAGTATTCGGGTATGCGTTGGGGTCTTTTCTTCATCGGTGAATACGCAAATATGTTCTTTATCTCATTTGTAATTGCCATCATCTTTTTGGGTGGTTTTGGTGACGGTACGATAGCGGGTGCATTTCAGCTTTTGTTAAAAGTAGCGTTTTTCTTTTTCTTTTTCCTCTGGACACGTGCCGCATGGCCGGATGTTCGACCTGACCAATTGATGTGGTTGTGTTGGAAAGTTTTAATGCCGATAGCGGTGCTCAACATTGTTGTCACCGGCATCGTGATGATGTTCTAAGGAGGTTGGGTTATGAATCATGAAGAACCATTTACGAATCGCAACGTGAGCGAGTCATCGACTTATTATTACGTCGATATCGAAACCTATCCGGTTAGTGGATGGGATAAATTTAAACAGGTATTCAGACGTGCCATACGAGGCGAACTTTTCGTCGGTTTATGGGTCGTAATGCGTGAGATGATCAAATTTGATATCCATACGCTCCAATACCCGCTCGAAAAACTCCCTATCGGACCGCGTTACCGTGCGGTTCATAAACTTCTCCGTTTGTGGGAATCGGGGTATGAGCGTTGTATCGGATGCGGATTGTGCGAAAAAATCTGTATCTCCGATTGTATCCGTATGGACACCCGTATCGACGAGAATAGTCGTAAAGAGGTAACGGAGTACAGTATCAACCTCGGACGCTGTATTTTCTGCGGTTATTGCGCGGAAGTGTGTCCTGAACTTGCTATTGTTCACGGCGGTCGTTATGAAAACGCTTCAGAGCAGCGTGCCCATTTCGTTATCAAAGACGATATGCTAACTCCGCTTGATCTACTCAAAGCGGGTGAACAAGCAGAATACCCAGGCTTCGGAGCCATCATCCCAGGAAGCGACGCGTCGGTCAAAAAGACCCCGTTGGCGTATTAAGGAGTCCATGTATGTTTGAAGCAATCGCTTTTTATCTGTTTGCGGCCCTCACAATCGTGATGTTCACCATCACGGTTATGACGAGTCAAGCGCTTTATGCGATTACCGCAATGGCGGCGGGGATGATCTTCATCTCGGCATTTTTCTTTATTTTGGGTGCCGACTTTTTGGGTGCGATCCAAATCATTGTCTACACCGGAGCAGTTATGGCATTGTACGCGTTTGGTATGATGTTTTTTGATACCACCCGTGATGTGGTTGAGAAACGGACTAATCCTCAGATCGTATTTGTACTGGGTGTTCTAGCGGCGATCATGGTAGTAGCGATTTTTGTTGCACCGGTTGTCTCTAACAACATTCAAGCTCTCTATCCGATCCAAGAGAATATCGGTAACTCTCAAGCTGTGGGTATGGTTCTCTTTACCAAATACCTTGTTCCGTTTGAACTTGCAGCGGTTATGTTACTCGTTGCGATGATCGGTGGGATCGTTTTAGCAGGTAAGAAAATGGACAAATCGTTGACGTTGATGAACGAAGAAGATATTTTATCTATGGATGATGGCTTTGAACCACAAGAAGGGGGACACTAATGGAAATTACACTGACCCATTATCTTGTATTATCGAGTATATTGTTTGCTATCGGTTTGATCGGGGTTATGCGCCGAAAAAATCTTTTGATGCTCTTTTTTGCTACGGAGATTTTGCTCAATGCGACCAATGTTGCATTTGCGGCGATCTCTCATTATATCGGTGATTTGAGCGGTCAAATGTTTGCCTTTTTTATTATCGCAGTTGCGGCATCTGAAGTGGCAATCGGGCTTGGACTTCTCATCGTATGGTACAAACGTACCGGTAAGATCGACCTAGATCAAATGAATTCAATGCGAGGATAGGCTATGGAACTTTATTTATATATCGCACTGTTCGCTCCGCTGGTAGGGTCGCTTTACGCCTCTCTTTTCAGCCGATCACCTAAATCTCAGCATGTCGGTATCGTGGCATCAGGCTTATTGTTTACCTCATTTGTAAGCAGTGCTATTTTGCTCTCATACGTTATGGGGGGACATACCGTTCATACGGAAATGATGACATGGATCGCCGCAGGGGATTTGTATATCCCGTTCGGATTTGTCGTGGATCAGGTGAGTGTCGTGATGATGATGGTTGTTACCATCGTCTCTACGGTCGTTCATGTTTACTCCATCGGATACATGGATCATGACAAAGGGTTTAATCGCTTTTTTGCATGGCTTTCCGCGTTCGTTTTCTCGATGATGGTACTTGTTATGAGTGACAACTTCGCAGGTCTTTTTATCGGATGGGAAGGGGTCGGTCTATGTTCATGGGGACTCATCGGCTTTTGGTATCACAAAGAGTCGGCAACTTGGGCAGCAAACGAAGCGTTCATCATGAATCGTATCGCCGACCTTGGGATGTTGATCGGTATCTTCTTGATCTACTGGAATACCGGATCATTGCAATACGATGTTGTATTTGCTGAAGTCGGAAATCTCCAAATCGTTGTGGTTACCTGGATCGGTATTTTCCTCTTTATCGGTGCGATGGGTAAATCGGCACAGTTTCCACTCCATACATGGCTTGCCGATGCGATGGAGGGTCCAACTCCGGTATCTGCGTTGATCCATGCGGCAACCATGGTTACGGCAGGGGTTTATTTGGTCGTCCGTGCGAACCCGATTTATGATTTGATTCCGAATGTCGGGATCTTTATCGCGAGCCTCGGTGCATTTGTTGCCCTTTTTGCCGCATCAATGGCACTGGTGAACCGCGATATGAAACGGATCATTGCGTACTCTACCCTCTCACAACTCGGATATATGTTCGTAGCGGCAGGTTTGGGTGCGTACTGGGTAGCGTTGTTCCACCTTATGGCACATGCATTCTTTAAAGCGCTCTTGTTCCTCGGTGCAGGTAACGTTATGCACGCAATGCACGATGAGCTTGATCCGTTTAAAATGGGTGGATTGCGTAAAGTGATGAAAGGGACATTTATTATGATGACCCTTGCTTCTGTTGCGTTAGCGGGTATCTATCCATTTGCCGGATTCTTCTCCAAAGATTTGATCTTGGAAGTCGGATTTGTTGAACATCACTATGTGATCTATACCGTGTTGTTAGTAACTGCCGGTTTGACTGCGTTCTATTCATTCCGTCTTGTTGCGCTCATTTTCCACGGAGAAGAACGTTATAAACTTTTTGGTATCCATCCGCATGAAGCGTATAAATTTATGCTCGTAGCGATGTCACCTTTGCTCGTGTTGGCGATGATCGCGGGAGCCTTTAAAATGACCTACTTTCAGTTGGTCATGAACTTGCTCCCTGCAACGCAGTACCATATTCACAGTCAAACGACATTTTGGATTATGACCATCGGAACACAGTTGTTTGTTATTGCCGCAATTTTGTTTGCGTACAAAAAATATGCAAATAGTGGCGTTAGTGTTCCGGATGGAACCTCTAAAATGGAAAATAGTTTTGTCTATAAATTACTATGGAACCAATACTATATTCCGAAAATTTATGACGAAGTGTTTTCTAAACCGTACGCAGAACTTTCTCGTATAGCATGGAAACAGATCGATCTAAAAATTGTTGATGCAACGGTCGATGCGATTGCAAATGGAATCTACAAAACGGGTGAGAATACACGCCATATTCAAAATGGAAATCTCTCAAGTATGCTACGTTGGATGGTTGTCGGTTTGGTCGTTTTAATGACACTTGCCGTTGCCTTTAGTGTTGGATACAACGTTGTTGGCGCTTAAGGAGTAATGATGATAGATCATATTTTAACACTTTTAATTTTCTTCCCTGCATTGGCAGCGATGCTCGGATTTGTTGTTGCTAATAACAGTATGAGAGCGTATGGTATTGCGGTAGCCTTTATCGAATTCGCCCTCTCTTTGTGGTTGTGGTATGCCTACGATCCGATGGTTTCAGGAATGCAGTTTATGGAATCAGCTCCGCTAATCGCGGCGTTTGGTATTAACTACCTCCTTGGAGTTGACGGTATTTCACTCTTTATTATCATTTTGTCAACATTTTTCACGTTGATCGGTATTGCGTCGTTGACAGAAACACGTCGTATTAAAAACTTGATTATTACCTTGTTATTCCTTGAGATGACGATGGTGGGTGTTTTTGCGGCATTGGATGCTATCGTGTTCTACGTTTTCTGGGAGCTTTCGCTGGTTCCGATGTTGTACATCATCGGTGCATGGGGCGGACCGCTTCGTATTTACGCGTCGGTCAAGTTTTTCCTCTATACGTTTACCGGATCATTGATTATGTTGGTCGGTATGCTCTTTATGGCGTACTTCTATTACCAAGCAACAGGTCAATGGAGCTTCTCGATCTTAGAGTGGTACCGTTTGATTTTGCCGGAGAATTTCCAACTTTGGTTGTTTGCGGCATTCTTTTTTGGTTTCGCGATCAAAGTTCCGATGTTTCCGTTTCACACATGGCTTCCGTATGCGCACGGTCAAGCTCCGACCATCGGTTCGGTGATCTTGGCGGCGATTTTGCTCAAAATGGGAACCTACGCGTTTGTCCGTTTCTCATTGCCGTTATTTCCGGATGCATCGGTATTTTTCATGTTCCCAATCGCTATTATCGCGATCATCATGATTATCTATACCGCGATGGTGGCGTATGCTCAAGAGGATATTAAACAAGTCGTAGCGTATAGCTCCGTATCCCACATGGGGGTTATCATCCTCGGAACGTTTGCGTTAAACGTTGAGGGTGTGAGCGGGTCAGTCTTCTTGATGCTGGCGCACGGGGTAGTATCGGGAGCTCTGTTCTTACTCGTCGGGGTTATCTATGATCGACGTCATACGAAATTGATGTCTGAATTCGGCGGTCTCGCTTCGGTTATGCCGCGTTATGCAACCATTTTCGGGATTATGATGATGGCGTCTGTGGGATTACCGCTTACGATTAACTTCGTTGGGGAGTTCTTGAGTTTACTCGGTTTTTACAAACAATCTCATATGTTGACTCTTACCGCCGGAGTTGCAATTATCGTTGGGGCTATCTATATGCTTGCAGCGTATAAAAAAATGTTCTTCGGTACCGTTACGAATGATGCAAATCGTCATTTAAAAGATGTTAACCGCACGGAACTCATTGGATTGATACCTTTGGTTATTGTTGCAATTTGGTTGGGTGTTTATCCGAAGCCGGTTTTAGAGCCGATCAATAACAGTGTAGAGTCCGTCATTCAATTGATGCACGACAAAGCACAAAGTGCTGAAGCAAAAGCACGCATTCCCGATTTATCAGGTAAAAACGGAATCACCACAATGCAGGAGGCGCACTAATGTTAGAGCCTATTCATGTTTCGTTAGCGTCGCTTAATATAGCGACACTAGCTCCTATGCTTATCGCTATTGTCGGGGCATTAACTATGTTGGTCATCGATATGGCAAAAGGGGGGCTTCATAAATCCCTTTATGTCATGATAAGTCTCCTCTTTTTGTTACTCGATTTGGGTGCATTGGTCGATTTCGGAGGGGTTTTCCTCAAAAACGGAACCGTTTTAGGATTCTTTGATGTGATGTTGATGGACGGGATTGCTATCCTCTCCCAAATCATTATTGTTGCCGGTTCAATGCTCTTTATACCGTTGGCATTGACATCAAAACGGTTCCATGAGTACGATTATCCTGAGTACTTTGCCCTTTTCTTGTTTATGATTGCAGGCTTCCAGTTTATGGTTGCTACTGACAATCTTATCTTGATCTTTGTCGGTCTTGAGACGGCATCTTTGGCACTCTATACGTTGATCGCACTCCACAACCGTTCAAAATCATTTGAAGCGGCAGTCAAATACTTTACGATGGGTGCATTGGCGGCGGGCTTTTATGCGTTCGGTTCGATGATTTTGTATGCGATCAGCGGATCGGTTGAGATTAACCAAATCGCGACTATTTTGGCAGAAGATCATTACAGTAATATCGGATATGTTCTTCTTTCTATGGCGTTTATGATCGCGGCATTCGGGTTTAAACTCTCTATGGTTCCGTTTCACACGTGGACACCGGACGTTTATGAGGGTTCATCTGCAGCGTTAGCGGGATATATGTCTATCGTCCCTAAAATTGCAGGGTTTGTCGTTGCGATGAGACTGTTTGAATTTTTGGTTCACAGTGGAATCGTATGGCTTCAAGTTATCCTCTACATCGGGGTTGTGGTCACGATGACGGCTTCAAACATTTGGGCATTGGTACAAACCGATGTGAAGCGAATGTTGGCGTACAGCTCGATTAGTCATGCCGGCTTTGTAATGGCGGCCATTTTGATCGGTACGACACAGGCGAATACGGGACTCTTTTTGTATTGGGCACTCTTTAGCTTTACCAATCTCGGTGCCTTTACGATGTTGTGGGTCAACCGTCAAAAAAATCTCCTTCCGGAACAAAGTTCAGATCACCCGTATGAGAAATTCTCAGGTATGATTAAAACGATGCCGATGGGTGCCGTGATGATGGGGCTATTTATGCTCTCACTCGCCGGTGTACCTCCGTTTGGTCTTTTTTGGGGTAAACTTTACATGATCGGTTCTGCTGTTAGTGCAGGATATACGGTGTTAGCGCTCATTATGGCATTGAACTCAGCGATAGCAGGGTATTACTACCTCAAATTGATCGTCTTCATGTTTATGAAAGAACCGATGGTCGGGTATGAAAAATTCTATTTTATGAATGCCTCACTCTCTCTTAAAACGATTATCGGTATTGCGGCGGTAGGGACGATTTTCGCCGTATTCGCTGTTAACCCGTTATTGAAAGTTATTACCCTATTCGTGTATAATAGCGGCTATTAAAAGGAAGTAAAAGGGGGAAGATTTGAGATACTGGATACTACTATCTCTTTGCCTTCCTCTTTTTGGTTTAGAACTCTCCATTCAAAGCGGTAAAGAAGGGGGGGAGAAATACAGTATTCTCCATCTAAGAGACTCTGCACCATTCTCCTGCCAACCGACTAATAATGAGTTTGGTGATACCACGCGTATCGAGTGCCGTTTCCCTAACACACCCAAACAAAGCTTTTCCCCGATAGACAACACCCACCTGAGCGTGAGTGCCTCTTCAACGGCAAAAGGGTATCTGATTACCATCCTCCCAAAATCAAAAATGAAACTTCTGCCGATCAACTTTAATCTCTCCAAAGAGTCTCAAACGTTTCAAAATGATGTAAAAAATGCGACCCATTGGAGTGTTGTCGGATTTCAAAATAGAGCGCCCCTCTTGGAGCTCTCAGCCCCATCCGCGTCAGCGATCAACTTTCCGGTAAAAGTGAAAAAAAATCCCCTCCCGTTTGTCGGAGGACTTGATCTAAAAGGTAATCCCATCAAAATCAGACGGGTTCAAGACGTAACGGATTATATGGAGATGAAAAAAGCGTATGCGGCAAAAGATTACAATAAAGTACTCGACCGTGCGAGTGGAACGTTAAAAGAGTATCCCAATACCGTCTTTAAAAACGAGCTGATGCTCTATCAAATTCGGGCATACCATCAGCTAGGTGAGTATGAAAAAGTACTGGCCGCTTCCAAGAAATTTTTGCGTGAGTATGCCGGTGATCCGAGTGTAGCCGAAGTGATAGCCTATACTGCGAATGCTTACAGTAAATTGGGTCAGGTGGTCGATGCGGATTACTATTTTGATCGCCTTTTTGATGAGCAAAGCGAAAGTCCATATGCAGTTTTAGGGATGATTTTTAAAGCAGAACAGTGCATGGTTATCGGGGATTCTAAAAAAGCGACGATGTTTTATCAAAAAGCGCTTGCCTCAACAGCGGATGTAGAGATTGCCTCAAAAGCGGCATTTAAACTTGCACAAATAGAGATTACGAATGGAAATACGAAAAAAGCTTCGGAATATGTTGAAAAAATAGCCACCGCAAATCCAAATTATTTCAGCCAAGAGTATGCTGATGCATCGACTATGGCATCAACATTTGCGGATCGAAAAGATCCTAAAACCGCCGCGCGGATTACGGAGGCATTGCTAAATAAAACCAATCCCAAAACGGATGAGCATCAGATACTACTTCGAAATCTTGGACTGCATTTAGCCAAAGCAGGAAAACGCAATGATGCCCTTAAGCGGTTTAATGAGTATCTTGACACCTATAAATACGGTGAGTTCGTGGAAGAGATCCGACGGGCAAAAGATGGGCTTTTCTTTGAAGATGGCGATAAAAACACCACCAAAGAGATCAAAAAATACAATGATCTGATTGATCGCTACGGCGAGGACAGTGTGGGTCGAAAAGCGTTGTATAAAAAAGCGCAACTTTTGTTGGGGGAAAATAAGTTCAAAGAGATATTGGATATGGAGAGTGATCTTTATCGACTCGATTCCACGGAGTACCCGCAAACCAATGCCATTATTTCTAAAAGTGCAATTGGACTGACCAAAACCTATTTGAAAGAGGGGAAATGTGTCGAAGCGATTAAGCTCCAAAAGATGTACAAAGTTAAATTGCTCGATGAATGGGATGAATCACTTTTTAACTGCGCCCTTAAAACAACACAGTACCCAACCGCCAAAAAAATAGCCCAAAAACATCTCAAAGCACCGTCATTAAAAGAGCGTGAACTATGGCTCTATCGAATGATAAAAACACAATTTGGTTTGGGTGAGTACAAAGAGGCAATCAAAGGGGGGAATGAGCTCATAACGCTCTTAGGTGTAGAGAAGAACCCTCCGCTCAATGATATTTATCGCATTATGTATGATGCGGCGCAGCGTGTTGGGGATGGTGATGGGATGATTCGACATATAAAATCGATTGAGGGGGCATTCCCTAACGATTTTAAAGACATTGAACGCTATACCCAAATGGTGAGTTTGGGGCTTAAGCGTAAAGATGAAACCCTTATGCAAACGTACGGGCAAAAAGTGCTCATACTGCAAGAACGCACCAAAACCTATACCCAAAGCCCATTCATCGAGTTTACACTCGCGCAGTCGTATCAAAACGTAGGTAAAGATACCGATGCACTAAGAGTCTTAAAAGGGTTAAATGTTCAGAAAATAGTGAATGAAAAACGATCCCGTCAACAGTATCTTATCGGTGCGATTGAGCAACGGTTAGGACACAAACGTGAAGCGAGAGATGCATTTAATGCGAGTATCAAAGCCGATAAAAACTCCGCATGGGGAAAACTCGCTAAAGATGCACTAGCGCTATTTTAAAATAGCGCTCGCCACCTTATAACACTCATCTACCGTTGCATTTGCAGACAATTCAAATTGATGGCAATTAAACGTTTGCTGACGTTTGGCGAGCTGTGCAGTATGGGTAGAAATTAGCTCTATCAGCTCATCTTTGTTAATTTTCCCGTCCAAATATTCCAACACCTCTAGTATACCGATTGAGCCCATACTGTTTGGGGCTCTTCCGTAGATCCGCTCCAACTCGGCAACTTCGTCGATTAGCCCCGCATGAACCATTTTTTGTGTTCGAAGGGCTATCCGTTCCCGTAAAATATCCCGCTCAACCGCTAAATTGAGTATCGGACAATCCCTAATAATAGGTTTCGGCGGATGGGTACGAAACCACTCTGAGGGAGCCATAGCGGATTCGAGATAGAGGAGGAGCATTTTTTCGATTCTATAACTATCGTTAGGGGTGATTTTAGAGATCCCAATCGGATCGATTTCAGCTAGGAGACGATGACACGCACCCAAATCGTTGAGCATCATTTTCGCTTTTTGCAGTGTATCGGAAGAGTAGAGGGGGATTTCGGATAGCCCATCGATCATGCTTTTGAGATAAAAACTGCTACCTCCGACAATGATAATATTTTTATCCTCAGCCAATGCACACTCATGGATGCGGGTGTATTCATCGATAAAGGTAAAGACACTTGCATTCTCGCTGGGGGATAACCGATCTATCCCGAAATGCTCAACAGAGGCGAGTTCGATTTTGGAGGGTTTAGCAGAGGCGATATCGATCTCTTTGTAGATACTGAGAGAATCGATAGATAAAATGAGTGCATTGTATTCATGTGCGAGTCTAAGGGCTAAATCACTCTTTCCCGATGCAGTGGAGCCGATAATTGCTAATTGTTTCATTGGTAGTATTATACCCATGAGGTGCCCTCAAAGAGAAATTACGATAAAATAAAGTTATTACGATTTCAAAGGGCTATTGTGAAGCGGTTGGCGAAAAGATTACAGGATTTTAATGAGCTGGTGATGTTTCAGCACAGTGTCTTTTCTCTCCCCTTTATCTTTATCGCGATGATTGTTGCTGCGAACGGGTGGTTTGGATTTAAACTCCTTATTTTAGGGACGTTAGCCGCCATCACAGCCCGCAATGCCGCCATGGGATTTAACCGCTATGTGGATCGTATATTTGATGCGCATAATCCTCGTACCGCAGGACGCCCCAGTGTTGATGGACGACTCGATGGCAGTTCAATCGCCATCTTTACGGTAGTGAATGCCCTTGTGTTTATGGGAGTCGCTTATTTTATCAATGATTTGGCTCTCTACCTCTCGCTCCCTGTTCTCATCGTGTTACTCAGTTACTCTTATTTCAAACGCTTTAGCTCCATGGCACACATCGTTTTGGGGATATCGCTTGGGTTTGCACCGATGGCAGGAGCGATTGCGGTATTGGGGTATGTTCCTTTGTGGTCGTTGCTGCTTAGCATCGGAGTGGTGTTTTGGGTAGCAGGATTCGATCTGCTCTATTCACTTCAGGATATGGAGTTTGATAAAACCAACAATCTTCATTCGATCCCCTCTCGATACGGGAGTCGTGCGACATTGAGTATTTCGGCACTCTTCCATGCGTTGAGCGTCCTTTTTTGGTTTGCTTTTGTCTCTGTTGCAGAGCTTGGGATATTTGGAAGTGTCGCGGTACTGTTTTCCGCTGGGATGCTGACCTACGAGCACTATTTGGTACGTAAGGATTTTACTCAGATTGATCGGGCTTTTTTTACCATTAACGGCTATTTGGGATTTGTGTTTATCGGATTAATTATTTTAGATAAGGTACTAATATGAGTAATGTAAGGCTGGTTACAGCAGTGATAGATTTAGTGTATGAGGAAGTGTCCGGTGATGTGGAGCGATTTGAGCGGGAATTTAATGAAATCAGCGAAGCAGAAGAAAATTCGATTGCACAGGGGATAAAGCACATTAAAACACGTGGTGAGTCGGATGAAACAAACCTGCTGATCATCAATGTCTTAGCCGAACTTTATCGCAAGATGGACAAAATTGAATATTTGCTGGTACATGGCAATTCAAATCGTCTAGCGCTCTCTTCTGCGGCATCAATAAAGGGGATTGGTTTGGAGCATTTTAAGCTCAGTGCAGACGTTTTGGAGATCGGAAAATACTATTATGGACGACTGGAAATAGCTACATTTCCCCGACGTGAAATTGCTTTTTATTTTGAAGCGATTGAGCCTTCTCTGGCTAAAATTGAGAACATCCATGTGCGAGATAAAGAGGCATGGGGCTATTATATGGTGGCATGTGAGCGGATTATGATTCGTCAGATGAAAGGGCTTGCATGAACCACACAATCGAGATAGCACTGGTCGCATTAGCGCTAATTGTGGTAGGACTGATTTACTACGTTATGACCAAAGAGGGGGAAGTCTCTTCGCAAATTCGTTCAATCGCCAAAGCGGTGGATGATCTGCACCGTGAACTTTTCGTGATGGATAAACGGCTCAAACAGGAGTTGGAGATCATCACATCACTCCAAGAGAGTGTGCCGCGTGAACAGAACTCACTCCATGCTGAACTGGGGCGTGAAGTGAATGAGTTGTCGGTTCCGATTTTAGAATCCTTGAACCATATCGAAGATAGCTTTGTCGGTTACAAAGAGAAAACCGAAAATCGCCTCCGTTACCTCGAAGAGAGGATTCGTAACCTCTCTCTTCCAACCTCGATTAGCGGGATGGACGATGAAAAAGTGATTAGCAGGTACAACCAAGGAACCGACATCGACACGATTGCCAAAGAACTCCGTTTATCAAAAGCCGAAGTAGAGTTTGTCCTCAAAATAAATCAACTCAGATAGTTATAAGCTTCTTAGGCTATAATTTCGTTCTCTTTAAAAGATGCGTCCGTAGCTCAGCTGGATAGAGCACCGGTTTGCGGTACCGGCGGTCAGGGATTCGAATTCCTTCGGGCGCACCATCTTTCCTCATTCAAAATCATCAAATACAACTTTTCAAAAGTGAACCGTGAAAAAAAATATTCAAACTGAGTTTCATACCAATAAATCTTATTTTTATTTCGGTACGTTGATATCACTCTTGTCGATGTTGCCGCAGTTGGTATTTTCTCCCAATCCGACCCATTCCCTATTTTTAGCGATTACTCTCCTTTTGCTCATCACGATTCCGAAGTTCAGCAAAATACTTTTTTCCGTATTTATTATCTTTATCAATCTCAGTAACATCCTGATCGGGCATATTGCACTCCATTGGGGGTATACCTTAGCGGATATCAAACCTCGTATCGAAGTCGCTTTTTTATCTCCGATCTATGAGAGCAGAGAATACATTGCACGCTATATCGATTATCGAGATTATGGATTGGTTCTTTTTTCATTATTGGTATTGTTTCTTTTGTTCAAGTTTTTGAGACATTTCACCCATTCGTATAAAGTGTTTAGAATCATCGGTGCAGGCGTTTTCATCTTGATTCTTCTGAGTGTTACGTTTTACATCAATCCGATCCGAGAGTTTGAACCGTTTAGTGTTCCGTGTAAAGTATGCACCGTAATCGAGGATAAAAATAAAATCGATCAAATTTTGAAAACAAGAGAAGAATACATAGCTCATATCAAGATACCCAAAGCGAGCAAAAAAAATCAGCTCTATGACAAAATCATCATTGTTATGGGGGAGAGTGTCAACAAAAGTCACATGGCACTCTATGGCTATAGCTCTCCTACCACACCGTTTTTAACGTCACTGCAAAAGTCCAAAAAGCTCTATCTCTTTAATGCTATTGCCCCGACCAATCAAACCCGATATTCCATCCCTATCGAGTTGAGTGAAGCGAATGTCCACTATTATGAGAACCGATATATCCACTCGGCTTCGATAATGACCCATTTTAAGGCGAATGACTATGAAACATACTGGATTTCAAATCAAGGTCGCGCAGGGAAAAACGACTCTACTATAACCTCCATGGCTTCTGAAGCGAATACAACCTTTTTTGCCAATCTAAACTATCTCGATGCCAAAACCGATGAGGTGCTAATAGAATATTTAAACTCCCTTCAACACAACTCGAAAAAAGAGATGCTGCTGTTACATTTAATGGGGTCACATTCGGATTATATCAATCGATATAACAAAGAGATGGCACTCTTTAAAAATCCCAAAAACATTGTGGAAGAGTATGATAACAGCATCCACTACAGCGATACTATTCTGAGCCAAATTTTTGAGAAATTCAAAAAGGAAAAATTGCTCCTCATCTACCTCTCCGATCATGGAGAAAATATCAATCTCGAAAACAACGGGCACGGGTTTATACCGCCGTATAAAGATGAATATACGGTACCGTTCGTGATTTACAGCAATGTCAAAAATCCGCGATTGGACGAAATCTATAAAGATAACAAAAAAGGGTATTTTAATTTGGAAAATTTCAGCTCAATCGTCCAGTATGTGAGCGGTATCAGTAATCACAAAAATTTATCCTACTCCCATGACGTTATGGCGGTAGAGCCGAATACTATTGTTGATTTTGAGACATTAGAATCTTTTAACTAGTCAGTTTTATGCTATTTCTCTTCATCTTAAGCCTTCCATTAACGAATAACTAAAGTGTTACACGGTAAAGTTCAAGATATTCAGAAGAGGATAACACTATGTCGGATATCGAAATAGCTCAACATGCTAAAATGAAACCTATTATCAAACTGGCAGAAGAGAGTTATGGAATCCCTTTTGAACAGTTGGATCCTTATGGTCATTATAAAGCGAAGCTTTCATTAGAATACATCGAGAGCCTCTCCCATCAAGAACGAGAGGGAAAATTAATCCTTGTTTCTGCTATCAGTCCAACTCCTGCGGGAGAGGGAAAAACGACAACGACGGTTGGTCTTGGCGATGCAATGAATCGGTTAGGTAAAAAAACAATTATATGCTTGCGCGAACCTTCGCTAGGACCCTGCTTTGGGTTAAAAGGGGGAGCTGCCGGAGGTGGCTATTCTCAGGTTGTACCGATGGAAGATATCAACCTTCATTTTACGGGTGATTTTCATGCTATAGGGGTAGCGCATAATCTTTTAGCCGCGATGATTGATAATCACATCCATCACGGTAATGCTTTAGAGATCGATTCACGTCGAATCAAATGGAAACGTGTCGTGGATATGAATGACCGTGCACTACGTGAAATAACGATAGGGCAGGGGGGCGCTGCTAACGGATATTTGAGAGAAGACGGTTTTGATATTGTTGTTGCTTCTGAGGTAATGGCGATTTTATGTTTAGCGGTTAATCGAGCCGATTTAAAAGAGCGTTTGGGGCGTATTATCGTTGCCTATAAATCAGATAAATCAACACCGATATATGCAAGTGATTTAAAAGCACATGGTGCAATGGCAGCCGTTTTGAAAGATGCCATTAAACCAAATTTGGTACAAACGTTAGAAAACAACATCGCTATCGTTCACGGCGGTCCGTTTGCCAATATTGCCCATGGGTGTAACTCTGTTATGGCGACTAAAACAGCATTGAAATTGGCAGATTACGTGGTGACGGAAGCAGGTTTTGGAGCAGATCTAGGGGCTGAGAAATTTTTGAATATTAAATGCCGTAGTGCCAAACTAGCCCCTTCGGTTGTCGTTCTCGTGGCGACAGTTCGTGCTTTGAAATATCACGGCGGGATTGAAAAAGATCACCTTAATCAAGAAAATATGGAAGCTTTAGAGGTTGGATTTGCAAATTTAGAACGTCATATATCGAATATCCAAACTCACTACGGATTGCCGGTGGTTGTCTCACTTAACCACTTTACGTTTGATACAGATGGAGAAACTGCGCTAGTACAAGAGAAATGTAGATCATTGGGCGTTAAATGTATTGTTTCAAAACATTGGGCAGAGGGTGGCAAGGGAGCTGAAGCGTTAGCGCAAGAAGTAGCTGATATCGTTGATGGGTGTGAGGGAGGCTTTAACTATTTATACGATAGCAAGTTGCCTTTATGGGAAAAAATCAAAACAGTTGCGACAAAAATATACGGCGCTAGAGATATAACAGCCAGTGCAGCTATTCGCGATGAAATTTCTAAGCTTCAGGAGCACTATGGTGAGCTCCCCGTTTGTATCGCAAAAACGCAAATGTCATTTTCTACTAATCCGAATGTAAGAGGCGCACCTGTGGATCATACGGTTGAAATCAGTGGAGTTAAAGTGGAAAACGGTGCGGGATTTATCGTCGCAATTGCCGGTAATATGATGACAATGCCGGGTCTGCCGAAAGTACCAACGGCAGAACATATTGATATTGATGATAACGGGGTAATAACGGGACTTTTTTAGGAAGCTCTTTTAACTTTCCCCCACAATAACCCTAAATACTCATGGAACGCCGCTTCTGAACGACCTAATCC
>NZ_JAFLKV010000004.1 GCF_019163035.1 Sulfuricurvum sp. | reverse complement strand
GAAGCGGGAACCCTTCCCAATCATCCGGCATCAAGATACGTTTCATAAACGGATGATTATTTACCACCACACCGAACATATCGTACATTTCACGCTCAGACCAATCTGCAGAGCGGAAGAGTGACGAGAGACTTTGAATCGACTCTTTTTCATCGATTTTGCATTTTACACGGATACGTTTGCGTTTGGACATACTGAGCATTTGGTAAAAAATCTCAAATTTTCCCTCTTGTGCCAACCAGTCAATCGCTGATAATTCAGAGAGCTGATTGTACTCAAGCTCATTTTTCATCAACTCAATAACACCGAAATTATCGGCGGCATTGATTACCACTACCATTTGTTTCACTTGGATATAGGCATCCAAAACTTCAAACTTTGCTTTGATCGCTTCGAGATCGGCTGCAAATACGGCATCTTCAGAGACATCACTTTTCGCTACTTGTGGGGCAACCCAATAACGGTCGGTGTAATAGGGTTTTTTCTGTACATCGTCTTTAGGGGTGTAAGCTCTCATTACATCAACCTTTTTGGTTTTTGAGCGCGGGATGCACTCTCACGTCGAATTTTTTGTTGTAGCAATAATACTGCGTATTGAAGTGTCTCAGGACGAGGTGCACAGCCGGGGAGATACAAGTCAACAGGGATAACACGGTCAACCCCTTGAACGGTTGCGTAGGTGTTGAACATACCGCCGGTATTGGCGCATGAACCCATCGATATCACCCATTTCGGCTCGGTCATTTGATCGTACAAACGGCGGATAAACTCCGCATGTTTTTTCGTCAATGTTCCCGCGACTACCATAAGCTCTGCTTGACGCGGAGAAGCACGGAAAATCGTACCAAAACGGTCGAAGTCATAACGAGATGCACCCGAAGCCATCATTTCGATACCGCAACACGCCAAACCATACGTCAATGCCCAAAGCGAGTTGGATCGACCCCAGTTAACTACTTTATCAATCGTTGTCAAAGCGACGGGAAGTCCGCCGTCTTTGAGATAATTTACTTGATGTTGTGCCATTCGAGAGCCCCTTTCTTCCACGCGTAAACAAAACCGATAGCCAATAATAAGATGAACATCATCATCTCGACAAATCCGAACCACCCTAAAAGTTTGAAATCAATCGCCCACGGAAACATGAAAACAATTTCGACGTCAAACAAAAGAAACAACAATGCAAAAAGATAAAACTGCGTCGAAATGCGGTTCGGCTGTTTTGTTACTTCCGGTCCGCATTCGTAAACCGAAAGCTTAATCTTTTCAGTATCTTTTGCCGCTAATGCGCGACTGGCTAAACGTGCGATGACTGTTGTGGCATAAAATGCCCCAAACGTTAACACAAACAGCACAAATACCCCAAAATAAGGATTTGCTACGTTGTAATGCTCCATAGTTCCGACCTTTTCGTGGTTGATGGCATATTCCGCCGCAAAGCAATTCTCTGCCACGGTATATGGTTTTCTAATAAACAGTTGTTGCACTATAACAAAAAGAGAATTAAACAAACCCTTATGAATCGGATATTTTTTTATCTCTGTCACAATAAGAAACACCATACTATTGTGTTTTACGTATAAATGTTAAATTACGTAACACATTAGAAAGCTTTATACGATTTCGTGTCAAAATGGAACAATATCGGAGATGATTAGTGATGAGGAGGAGTGTTTTGCAGCACTCAGCGTACTGCATTGTAGAAAATCTTAATATTTCTCTTTGAGCATACGATCAAGTGTTTCAAAAACACCATCACTGGCATGTTCCATCTCTTCGAATACTTTTACAAAACGATCCGATCCGATCTCCTCAGATTTCATCAAATCGAAAATTTTGTGGGTCGAATTATGGACGATTGAATGCGGTGATTCAAGTGAGGTATAACTCGCGGTTTTCTTGAAGAAATCAGCCCCTTCCCCCTCATAATACCATTTGCCTAAACGGCAGTTATGGTGATCGACAAAATTAAACTGCTCTTTTTTCGTAATAGCAGAGAGATAAGTATTCACTTTCCAAATAATATGATCCAATTTAGCCAAACTCATAAATATACGTTCTGCAGTGTGTTGCGTATGTGCAAATGTTTCACGCATCATTTGTGCATTGTGATCCATATTGGCATTAAAACTTCCAATCGACTCATTCGATTCTTCGATACTCTCTTGTACCTGCTCAAATTTCTCACCGATAGTCGTAACATCTTGTTTCATCGATTGCAATGAGATATTAATCTCACTGATCGCTTTATCGGTTCGATCAGCAAGTTTGCGAACTTCATCAGCGACAACGGCAAATCCTCGCCCATGTTCTCCCGCCCGTGCGGCTTCAATCGCGGCGTTAAGAGCCAGGAGATTGGTTTGATCGGAAATATCTTTAATCAATACCAAAATACTCGCCACATCTTGTGCCCGTTGAGAGAGTGCTTTAACGGTATCCATTGACTCTGATGCTAAATGATTGAGTCCTTCGAGAGTATTTGAGATTCCGGATGCTTTCTGCCCCAAATCAACAATATTTTCTAATAATGACGTTGATTGGGCGATATTCTCTTTGGAGGAGGAGACCGATGCCGCCATATTTCCTTGAACATCGATCAGATTCTTCTTGAGTTGCTCATTTTGATATGCCATCATCACACTTGCATTGCCACATTTATGTTTCTGATTATCTTGCTCGATTGAAGCTTCACGCTCATAAAGTTTGCGGGAAAGCTCTTGGTTTTGATCCCGTAGTGCCTGATTCTCTTTTTGTAGTATTGAGAGTTCTTCCCTCAGTGGTGTATCGTCGCTAAACCAACCCATAATATTCTCCGTTTTTTGCTAATAGATACAATCGTGTTTGGATTATACCCCCTCTTTGGGGCAAAAATAATGGTTTGGTTAAATTTCGATCATGATGTGATATTTTTTTGATATTTAATGGCTTAAAAATCCCACAGATTTTTCCCCATCAAAACTTCCCGAGCGTTCTTTTTGGATTTCTGCAACGAAATCGTCGAGTTTAAATAGCCCCTCAGCTCGTGCGGCAACGTTATAGGCTGTGTTTTTGACGATCAGATTGATTTGTCCCCCCGTAAGAGGATATGAAGTAAGTTTATCAACATCAAACCCCTCCTCGTATGGAGCATTTTTTGGTAACATCATTTTCCACAACGTAAGGCGCTGTTTCTGATCTGGTTTTTTGAACTCGATTTTATAGTTAAATCGACGGGAAAATGCCTGATCGATATTTTCAAGGAGGTTGGTCGTCGCAATCAAAATCCCCTGAAATTTCTCGATCTGCTCCAAAAAGATATTTTGCATCTGATTATGCATCTGATCGGCTGATGTACCGGCACCTTGGGAACGTGATGAGAGAAACTGATCCGCTTCATTGAGGAGCAAAATCGGTTCTGTTTTTGTTTGCTTCGTGAGATCCGCATAGGTATCAAAGATTTTACGGACATTTTTTTCCGATTCTCCCACATACATCGAAAGAATTTTAGAGCAGTCGAAACTCAAAACCTGCCGTTTCAATGAACGAGACAGCGAATGTGCCGTAAGGGTTTTTCCGGTCCCAGGAGGGCCGTAGAAAATGATCCGTGCATCGATCCCCGCTTTTTTGTCTTTGACTCCCCATTCATGAAGCCGTGCGATCACTTCACGATCCAACTGGCGCATGAGATTCGAAAGGGTTTGTTCCGTCGAAGGGTTAAGAACGACATTTTCGAGTGATGTCGTCGGTTCGATCAACTCAAAAATCTCCTGCTCTTTAATCAGCATATCGAGTTTTAGTTTCCGTACTTTTTTCTTTTTCTGTGGGTGCATGATCGATTGAAGCACCTCATCGACGATATAAAAAGCACGACTGATTCCACCAAACGGATTGAGCATCTCTTCATAATCGATCACTTCATCACTGATGAGGCGTGCACCGTCTTCCAAAAGTGCTCGATTTTTAATCCGTTCATAATCATCAAAACTGATCAGATCGATGAGGGTATTCATCTCTCGCAAATTTCCCTCGGTTGCACTGTACTCCTCTTTCAAAAGAGCAAGGAAAATCACCTGCTCTTTAGGCTCTAACTTTTTTTGTTTGAAAAAGCGATCCAGCACTACATCGAGTGAGGTTTGAGCAATACGCTCATCGATCCGTTTTTCGAGGAGATCAAGTTTGTTTTGGATACGGTTGATCCCAAGAGAGTGTTCGTTTCCATTATGGCGAATAATCGACATTTTTTGATAGAGCTCGATACGGAAAAACTGATCTTGGAGATATTCCAAATGATCGGCATAAGGTTTGATGTCAGGGAGTGTCATCTCCAATGAACCCTCTTCTAGGAGCTTCATAAAAATCGACGTCACTGCGACGGGGGTATTGTAGAGCTCAAGATGAGAGAGCTCACTGATTTTCAGTGGGGTAAATGAATGATGCGTGATCCATCCAAGTTCAAGGAGGGTTTTAACTTCCCCAAAATGTTCCAAGTAGGTGTAATCGTCGGGACCGTACAATTCTTGAAGAAGTTCGGCAACAATCACATCTTCTTGTGACTGTAAAAACTTACGGGTCAGAAGTTGTAAAATCTTCGCCTCATCTATAGTACATTTAAGTTGAGAAAAAATATGGGTTTTTTCAATGGATTTATTTTCTAAAAAGTCGATGAGATATTTCAATAGTTTCCTTGTTGTTTCAATACTCTTTTCAGCACTGTAGCAATAGCTGTTTTATGAAGAGATTCTACCATGGTTATGGTTTTAGGGATTTTAAATAGATTAAAAACGATACTCGATTCCAGCTGTAACCAAATAGGCGTTAGAATTAGAGAATTCACCGCTAATCGGATTACTTCCGCCACTTTGATGCACAATTCGGTCTTTTTTAATATCAACTAAACCAGCCAAACCGATATTCCAATGCGGATCGATTTGATATCGCCCGCCTAAAGAGACAATAACCGCATCGCTATCAGGAAGCTCATAGCCAAGTGTCGATTCGAACACCGGACTCTTATCATAGGCTATCCCTGCCATAGCACTTAATTTGCCAATTTTTTGAGTCAAACCAAGTCGATATGTATTGGTATTTGTCCAATTTTTAGGTAGCGGTGCTCCAAAAGCAACCGTTGCTGCATTCACGGTACTATCATAATTAAAATCGAGATTTTTATAAGATGACCAGTAAGTTCGCTCAAACACTGCTTCAACCGTTGTTCCCGTATCAAATGTATATGCAGCGGCAAGATTGAGTGCCGCAGGAAGCGGAACCGTAACACTCGCTGGACCGCTATAAGTCGTAGCACCAACCCGCAAATCAGCAGACCCTTCTACGTTCAAATCAATTTTAGAACGATAGGTTACTGCTAACGATAGATTACTGATGGGTCGATAGTTTAGTGCCAAATTATATCCATAATCGATCGAGTCCCCAGTCAAATCTCTTGATGTAGGAGTTGGAGAGATACTTTTAACCACTCCATCCGTTCGAACAATTCTAAACCCTACACCCATACTTAGTGTGTCACTTAATGGTACTGCAATGGAGGGATTGAATTCTATGGTTTGGAGAGTAAACTCTTCTGCACTATAAACTGCCTGTGCGCTTGTCCATCGTTTCGACAATCCTGCCGGGACTACAATACTAAGACCTACTCGAACACTATTGTCTCCTAATTTTCCAGAGGTATAATGGAGTGTCGGAACCAAAAACGATTCACTTTTGGAGTCGATGTTATAGGCTCCGCTCGTTGAAGCATAATGAATCTTAGAGAGTCCGATATAGGTCGCATCCACTTCAAGTAACTCTGCATCATCATTATAGACCATCGCCGCAGGGTTGTAATACGCCGCATCGGCTCCGTGAGCATTAGCCACATACGCTGCACTAAGTGCCGTAGCATTAAGTGAACTCTCTGGGATTTTATATCCTGCAGAAAACAATGTCGCAGACAGTGCAATCGATAGTACTAATGCTCTCTTCATCTTCTACTCCTGTAGTGAATATAACAATCCGATTTCCTGATTCCAAATCGTCTCATCGATCGTTTCAAGTACCAAGGGAATGTCATCCATTCTCGGATCATTCATAATAAATCCAAACGCATCCAGACCTATTTTTCCCTTCCCAAGCGAATCATGCCGGTCGACATGACTCCCCAAATCAGGTTTAGAATCATTAATATGCATCCCTTTAAGATAGTTAAACCCCACTATTGTATCAAACTCTCTCCAAGTTGCATCATACGCTTCGCGGGTTCGAATATCATACCCCGCCGTAAACATATGGCACGTATCGATGCAGACACCAACCCGTGATTTATCCTCTATGCGCTCTATGATAGCCGCAAGATGCTCAAATCTCCACCCCAGATTAGACCCCTGACCCGCCGTATTTTCGATCACTAAAGTGACACCGTTGGTAACACTGAGTGCTTCATTCATACTCATAGCGATCCGATCAATACACTCTTCTTCGCTGATTTGCTTCAAATGACTCCCCGGATGGAAGTTCAACCGATCCAATCCCAACTGGCTACACCGTTGCACCTCATCAATAAACGCTTCGAGTGATTTTTGCCGTTTATCCTCTTCAGGATGCCCAAGATTAATCAGATACGAATCATGTGGAAGAATATGTTTAGAGAGAATTCCGCTTTTGGCGAGATTCTCTTTAAACAAAGCAATGGTCTCCTCATCGAGAGGCTTTGCCGCCCACTGTTTTTGGTTTTTGGTAAAAAGGGCAAACGCATTGGCACCGATTTTCATCGCGTTGAGTGGAGCGTTAAAAACACCGCCCGAAGCGGAGACGTGGGCTCCTACAAATTTAGACATATTAATTTCCTTGTGTATTTTTAACTATTTGAAGTTTTTCAAAATTGGATTTTTTCTTATTTTTCTTGCCACTTGAAAATTTCCAAAATGCAAATCGTCTGTTCATCTTTAATCTCATAAACGATGGTATATCCGTTATGGATAAGATCACGTACTTTCTCATCACTCGCATATAATGATACACGTCCCATCATCGGTTGAGTTTTTAAAAGCTGGAATTTAGCGTCAATATCGTGTTGAAAATCAATTGCGGCGGAACGTTTATCGAGAGCAATAAAACGGAAAATATTTTGAAGTTGAATAGTGAATTTTCGGTTACGAATGAGCCGAATTACACGGTTTTCCAAAATGCTTCCATATCACTTTTGTATTCCTCTTCGGAAAGATAATCATCGGAATTTCGCGCACTCTCTACCCGCGCACGGGCTTCATCCATAGATGAGACGATAAACGAAGGATTCTTTTCTAAATGTGCAACCGCTTTTTCAAGAAACTGCACTATAGATTCGGATGAATGGTGAAAGAAATTTTCGACCACAGGGTTGTTAATCTGCACACTTAACATTGATCCCTCCTTCTGTCATAATTCTCACTATTATATCATAAACGTCGAATTCTCTCCGCCGCCTCTTCCAGTACATCCAGAGGTTTAGAGTAGCAAAAGCGAACCATATTTTTTCCCGCATCGTCATGATAAAACGCCCGCCCAGGCACCGAAGCAACACCTGTTTTTTCCAGTATCGCCATCGCTTTTTCAAAATCATCATTTCCCGCCACACTACTTACGTCGGTCATGACATAATAGGCACCCGCAGGGATACTCGGGTTCAATCCCGCATCACGCAATGCATCACAAAAAAGATCGCGCTTATGCTCGTGGATTCGGGCAAGCTCCGTGTAATAGCTATCTCCCAGTTCTTCCAACCCGACCGCCGCGCCGATTTGTAACGGTGCAGGGGCACAAACATAAATGAGATCATTAAGCTGTGCCATCGCTTCGATCACACTCACTGGGGCTATCGCATATCCTAACCGCCAGCCCGTGATACTGAACACTTTTGAAAATCCGCTCAAAACAACACATCGATCGTGCAAACTCGGAATACTGAGTGCCGTGACATGAACAGCATCACCGTATAAAAAATGCTCGTACATCTCATCGGCAAATACGATCAAATCGTGTTTCTCGGCAAATTCCCCTATCGCTTCGAGCTCTTCACGTGTATAAACTTTACCGCTCGGGTTGGCGGGGTTACAGATCACCATCGCTCTCGTTTTCGGGGTCACTACCGCTTCGAGTGTTTCCATATCCAGTTTCCACTCAGGGGATTCGAGACGGACATAGGTCGGTACAACTTCGAGTGATGAGAGAGTGGATCGGTGATAACCGTAGTAAGGTTCAAACAATATCACCTCATCGAGCGGGTTGAGCAGTGCCATACACGCCGTATAAAATGCCCCCGTCGCCCCATCAGAGACCAATACCTGCTCAGGCACAATTTCGACCTCGTAAAAGCGTTTTATCTTAGCAGCTATTGCAGAACGTAACCGCGGTAGTCCCTCGGTCGGGGTGTAGATATTAAACCCCTCGTTCATAGCCGTGTACGCCCCCTCGATCACCTTACGAGGAACTTCAAGATCGCATACCCCCTGTGCCATATTGATCCCATTTAGGGCATTGCACGCTCTCGTCATAGAGCGAATATGGGATTGTTCGATAGTTCCGCTGCGTTGGCTAAGTTTCATATATCATTGCTCCCTAATTAAAGAGAGAATTATAACTTATCGCGCAAAACCTTGATGAGAATTGCCAATAAAACGGCTCCTGAAGTGATTAAAAACACTACTCCGACTTTCCAAAGCACTGTATTCGTCAATCCTATCGAACAACTCACCAAAATCAACCCGCTCACACCCAATCCCCACTGAATGTTTGCCCATCGAACAGGCAGAAGCTGATGAAGCATCGGAATTTCCCTCTCATCGATATAGGGAGCGTAACGCTCAAACCATACCAAAAAAGGGACAATCTTATACAGATGTGCTGTGATTAAAAATCCCAGAAATCCGGCGGTCAAAAACCAAAATGCGAGGGCTATCATTTTTTCATTAGCGCTCAATACGCCGTATATCCCAAATCCCATAGATGCGGTTAACGCTATAAAGGCTACGGCAACGGAGCGTTCCCAGATATCAGTATAACCACGCTTTTTTGTCGTAAATATACGGTAAACCTGCACCATGTAATAGAGAACCGATCCTATTCCGACGAATAATGCAACCTTTTCGAGCCAATGCATCTGTAATGCAGATGATACTATCATAGCTCCCACTGAAACAATCATCGCATAAAAACTGATAGCATGATCCCGATCCGAGGGACGCTTACACGCACCGAACATTGGTAGCAATACCGTACTCACCCCCATAATGTTGAGCATGACATATCCGCCGAAGACAGCAAAGATATGTCCCATGCGCCACTGCGATGGATCGATATGTATCATCCCCGCATAACCCAATGCCATCATAAAGCCAATTCCTAATCCAACCCCTAAAAAAAGGGTACTCCACTGCATTGAGAGGATGACACTGGTACGGCGGCGACCACGATTAAGTGTGACAAACAGATTTAAGGCAAAAAGGGTTAATGCAACAAGAGTCAGACTTCCACCTATTGTGAGCCAAAAAGGGTTATAGATAAATCCGAGGGCTAAAAGTACTGTTCCACAAGCTAAAAGAGGCCATATCCATCCAAAAATTTTAGGGTAACGGTGATGCACCTCTCCTACAACGACGGAGAGCTGCCCCATCGCTCCGATAATTACCGTCATCACAAAACCGATCATATAAACATGAACCCATCCGATGAGTCTAAAATCGTGCAAACTAATATCAGGTTGCAAAAAAAATAAAAAGCTCATCGAAAGAATATAAAACATAACTCCCATAACAAAATAGGGGGCAATAATACGCAGAGGGAGAGAAAAATCAGGAGAAACATTCATTGTGACCCTTTTTTTTCTGATTGTAACGCAGTTAAAGATTAGAGTGATTGATTAATATCAAGATCGATAATTTTGATGATAATACCGTTACTACGATCTTTAAAATAGGTCATATCATTTTTGAGACGATAGACAATATCAGTTTTATCGGTTCGAATATATTGTGTCCGTCCACCGCCGCACTGCTCACTCGTATTGATCCCCTCAAAAATCGGCTCACCCAGCAAAATGCGTCGGAGCGTGTCCGTAGGATATTCGGGAGAGAGGTAATCACGAACAAACGCCTCTTCACTCATACACCCTGCACTCACACACACTTTATCATCTATCGTTATTTTTTCTACTGCAACTCCCGCAGTAAACAGCTCCGCTTCAACCGCTTCCCCCTCATGACGGATATACCCCGTATCGGCAAATTTTAGTTTCGGGGACTTGATGGTAATAATTTTAGGTTCACTGACACTGTAATGTTTGCTCGTGCACCCTCCGATTAAAAGGATGAGGAGACTAACCCATAGGATAAAGAATTTTTGCATGAACCTCATCCAGTTTTTGAAGTGTTTCACGATCTAAAGTAACATTCATTGCTGCCAAACTAGCATCCAGCTGTTCGGGTGTTGTCGCACCAATAATCGTTGAGGCGACAAAATCAAACTGTTTACTCCATGCAATTGCCATACTCACAGGATGAAGTCCCGATTCATGAGCGATTCGAAGATATTCCTGCGTCGAAGCAAGGGTTTTATCATTTAAAAAACGAGATGCCATCAGACGCTGACGTTTATTGGCTGATTTGACGTAATCGCTGAACCGTCCGTGCGCATTGATGTCTTGATTGTATTTTCCGCTCAATACCCCTCCACCCAAAGGCGAATAGGGCAATAATGAAATCTTCTCTTCTCGGCACAGTGCTCCGATCTCAGTAAGATCGCGGCGGTTGAGTAGCGAAAAATTATTTTGGATCGATTCGAAACGGGCCAATTTTTCGTATTTGCTTACCATCAACGACTTCATCGTCCCTCGTGCAGTATCATTAGACGTTCCGATATAACGCACTTTTCCGCTTTGCACCAATGCATCAAACGCTCTCATAGACTCTTCGATCGGTACCACGGTGTCAGGCCAGTGCATCTGATAGAGATCAATATAATCGGTACCTAGCCGTTTCAATGATCCCTCTATTGCCCTCTCTATATGAAACCGATCAATCGCCGTATACCCGTGACGGATCGGCGGCACAAACCAACCCGAAGCGGCACCCGCTACTTTGGATGCTAAAATAACTGAATCGCGCGGTTTCGTTTTGAGCCAACGCCCCACCATCTCCTCGGTCAACCCAACGAGACTCTCTTCGGGGGGGACGGGATAGAGTTCGGCAGTATCGAAAAAGTTAACTCCGGCATCGTATGCTTTGTCCATAATTTTAAATGCATTTTTTTCATCACATTGACTTCCAAACGTCATTGTTCCCATACAAATAGGAGAGACGCGTAATCCGCTCCGCCCAATATAGCGATATTCCATAAATTCTCTTTTAAATGATATAAATTTCTAATGCTATTCTACCGTTTTTTGAGATACAATTAAGTTTATTAAATAGAACAGGAGACAACTATGTTCAATATTCTCCGTGATGCACAAAAACAATTTCAAGTGCTTCAACAACTACTTAGTGACAAAAGCGATCACAGTAGTGCCTATTACACAAAACTTAGCATAGCGACCGAAGAGGCATATGTTCTCATGAATGAGGGGATGTGTGCCAGTACCTCCGTATGTCATGAATGTGCCGATCACCGCGATTTTATCCGTTCGATGCTGGATATTTTAGGTGAACTCGAAGTAAATGCCGCATCTACTGATAAATATACCGATAAATTGTCACAATATAAAGAGCGTGTTAATAAGATCCTGAAAAATATAGCTATTGTCCTCTCTTCATAACTCTACTCTATCCACCACTTATTTGTTATAATCTCTCCAATGGACAGAAAACTAATAAGTGATTTTTTTCACCGTAATCTCCCACGAGATATGGAACAGTGTGTTGAGCTGTTCTCCATTTTCGGGGGCTATAACGAACCTATCGATACGGATGAGCCGATTGAATCACTGATCTTACACCACATAATCACCCTTTTTGACTCCCATCGAGAAAATCTCCTCTCTTGCCTTAACGAAGATCCCCTTTACCTCAATTTACTCCATGCCGTTGCCGTCGGAGACCGCCGTCAAGGCTCAGCCTATCGCCGTGCCCGTATCGGAAAAGAGCGGGGAAATGAAGCATTTGAGTTTTTACGCGTTAACGGTTATCTTTCATTAGAGCGCTCTCGCGAAATGCCACTGGAACGTGCCCATCCAAAACAGCGATTTAAAAAAGAGATCGAACACCACAAAATTTCTCATAAATTTAGATTTACCACCCCCTTTTTACGATTTTGGTTCGCGTTTGTAGAACCGTTTTCGAAATCGATTCGAGAGGGAAATTATCAACCTTTTTTGGATCATTTTCGAGAACAGCTTAATGCCTTTGTCGGCTTTACCTTTGAGGAGTTGTGTGATCAATACTTACGCGAATTTTTTGCTCCTCAATTTCACAGTGACCTACTCGACTCGGGCAGCTATTGGAACCGTGAAGTAGAAATCGATTTGTTTTGTGAAACGATGGAGGGTGAAATATGGGTAGGAGAGTGCAAATGGACGAACCACAAAGTGAACAAAAAAGAGTTTCACAAACTCGAAGAGAAATGTACCAAGCTCTCCATCAGAGCCGATAAAATATTACTGTTTGCCAAACGGGGTTTTTCAAATGAGCTGAATGATCTAAAAGATAAACGGCTTTACCGCTTCAGTGCGGAAGATTTGAGCCCATTAACTAACCGCTTGTAATGCGCCGTATGCCTCTTGTAGAAGTTGAAATTTCTGAGTGTATTTATTAATAATTCTAGGACTTTTATTTTGAACACGGTCTGGATGATACCGTTTGGCGAGGGTACGATACCGTTTTTTCAAATCTTCGGGTGATGAGCCCATCGGAATCTCAAAAATCGCGTGATAGCGGATCATTTTATCGATAGCATCGTTTCCATGCCCCCATCCTCGATAATTTCCGTATAATCTACTCATAAACATATCATCATATTGGTAGTTGATAGTAAAATGGAGCACTTCGCGACGATTAAGCGTTTTTTCGAGACGCGCTTTAGCTTGCGGAGTTCTCACATCGATAAAAAGTCCATCATTCGTCGAACTAGTCACCATATTGGAGAGTTGTTGTTTGAGATAACGCATCACCCATCGATTTGGAGTCAACACGCTCAGTTTAACACGATCCGGTCCAAATGCATACACTTCGACATCGACATTTTCATTGTTGCGAAACGGTACTTCGATACGAACCGCCGCTGTTTTACATCGCTTTAATGATCGGCTGTAAAACGAGCCTGTAAGTTCATTCGCTTTGGTAAAATGTTCACTGAGAGTCTCTAAAAACTCCTCTTTTTGGTTCGCGGAATTTTCGTTATTGAGAACCAATACCCCGTTATCCAAAAACAGTGTGTTATGGATATGATGATCGAAAAACTCCTCCATCCACGACTCTTCGAGAGTGTTGGTACTCCCTTGAACAAAGATAGCGTTATTGCGTAATACAACTCTCACGGCAACCCCCGTTAGTAACTCTAATACTTGAGTAAAGCAAAAGGAGTTCCACTCTCTTTTTTATGCCACCAAAAAGACACTTTATTTTTCTACAGTTCCCTATTCTATCTTCAAGGAGTCTGTATGTCTTATGCGACTAAACGATATTGGTTCTATGCCTTTGTCACCCTCTTTATCTTCACCGTTCCGTTTATGAGGGTGAATGACAACCACCTTTTGCTTCTCTCATTTGAGAAACTCCAGTTTCATTTTATGGGATTGGCATACGATGTCAACGAGTTTTACATCATGCCGTTTTTACTCATATTTTTGTTTATCGGGATTTTTGCCCTCACCTCCATATTGGGGAGAGCGTGGTGCGGATGGGGATGCCCTCAGACAATTTTTAGAACCATTTATCGGGATCTGATTCAAGGAACCCTCCTCGATTTGAGAAACAGTACGAACAAACAAAAACGGATGAATACCTCATCTCTTGAAAATAAGATCAAAGTCGTTGTCGGTTTTTTACTCTGGGCACTGATCGCCATAACCGCATCGACCAATTTTATCTGGTACTTCGTCCCTCCCGAAGATTTCTTCACCTATATGCAACACCCGCAAGATCATCTCTTTATCATCATTTTCATCGCTACAACTGCGGCATTTTTGATTTATGATATTGTCTGGATGCAGGAGAGTTTTTGTACCTATCTATGCCCTTATTCACGAATACAAACCGTACTTTATGATGATAATACCAAACACGTCGTGTATAACACCAATCGCGGCGCGCAAGAGTGTACCGCCTGTGAAGCGTGTGTCAAAGTATGTCCGACCCATATCGATATACGTCAAGGGTTACAGTTAGAGTGTATCAACTGTCTGGGATGTGCCGATGCGTGTAGTACCGTCATGGGTAAATTAGGGAAAAAATCGCTGATCGAGTGGGGAAGTCCGAAATCAATTTTACATGAGATAAAATGCTCTATTTTTTCCAAACGCAACATTATGTATTTTGTCGCTATGGCTGGATCCTTGATATTTGCGGCAGCATTTGCATCGGAGCAAGAACGGGTATTGGTCAATATCAATAAACCAAACGAACTCTACAAAACACACGATGGCATCGTCAGCAACAACTATATTGTGAACATTCACAACACCCAAAAACAAACCTATACCTACGATGTCAAAGTGGAAGACAAAAACTTCCGTATCGATAGCTTTGAAGCGCTACGTCTCAAAGCCGACGGTATGCGAAAACGGATATTGGTGATCTCGACAAATCAAAACTTATCGCAGTCGGATCGAAGAGACACCGCGTTGAAAGTCAAACTCACGGTCTTCGCAAAAGAAGATCCGAAAATCTCTGTTGTAAAAGAGATCTCCTTTATCTATCCGCGAGCTGAGTGATAGAGCGCCATCGAGAGGGTAAACACGCTCCCCTCTCGAACCTTGCTCTCGACCTCTATTTTTCCTCCGAAGCTCTTTTTGATGATCATTTTGCACAAATAAAGCCCGATCCCGCTCCCTTGTGATTTTGTCGTAAAATAGGGGTCAAAAATCTTTCCAAGTGTATCGCTTGAAATCCCGCTCCCGTTATCTTCGAGTCTGATCATTGCTTCGCTCCCGTTGCAGTGGCTACGAAGGATAATCTTTGGTTCACTCACCCCGCTCAATGCATCCGACGCATTCGAGATCAACGCCAAAAGAACCTGAGAGAGCTCATTCTTTTTTCCAAAAATAGTGATCTCTTCATCACTACCAACAACCTCCAATACGATTCCTTTGCTCTTTAAATCGGGGGCAATAACAGCAACACTATTGCGGATCGCTTCGGTGAGGGAAAAAGGCTCTTTCGCTTTGGCAGGGGTATAAAACTCTTTGAAATCATCAATCGTCTTGGATAAAAACTGCAACTGTTCCTGCGCCGAAGCGATTTTCTTATCAAAATATGCATCGTCTATCGTACGGTTTTCATACCGATTTTTCAAATTCATCAACAGGTAGGAGAGGTTGTTGAGAGGTTGACGAAACTGGTGGGTGATATTGGCGATCATCTCACCGCTTTTTGCCATTTTTGACTGTTGAAACAACATATTTTGATGATCGAGTGCCTGATTTTTGAAAAGATTGTATTTGTACGAAATAGAGATCGTAAACAACACCGCTTCCACTGCAAATGCCGCCAATACTATATCGATATAACCGTGTTGAACGTACACCTGTTTGAGTTGAAACACAAACAGCAAAATACATAGCAGCGACCATCCGATGACATAAACGATCGTCGGTTTAAACCCTGAGCGGAGATTAAATACGACCGAAAGAAATAAGATTGCATACACCACCGTATAGGGGAGATATTCAAAAAGGATATAGTGATAAAAGGCAGTCAAAATGACCACATTGAGCAAAAGGGTATTGATCACCAACTCTTTAAAATTCGTAATCTTTGGAATCAAATTTCCCTCATGAAACGTTATTGCAAACATAACGGCACTCAGCGTTGCTAAGAGAAGAAAAATCTCCTGAATAAAAGGCGAAAAATGGAAAAGATGACTATAGGCGCTGATATATCCCAAAGAGAAAACCTGCATGGCGCAATAGCTGATATACATGATCTCTTTGGAGTAGACATAGCGCACGAGCGTATAAACGATACTCATCAGCAAAATGCCGAACGTTGCGCCGTAGGCTAAGTGGGTGAACGCTTCAGCACTCAATTTTGTACCCTGTCCCTGAGAGATTGGAAATGAGATTCGCAGGGAGTTTCGCTTTGAGATTTTTCATCAGTGTTTTAAGAGCATCGCTGCTCATGGCACTCTCTCGCCAAACATGGTTTTCGATCTCGCTATAGGTGACATAGCGGTTTTTATATTTGAGGAGCAGACTCAGCATCTGAAGCTCTTTTGTCCGCAAAGCAACAACGTCACCATCGCGTACAAGGGTCTGATTGTAGCTGTCAAAACAGGTGTTATCCGGAAGATTGATGATATTCGAATCTTTATGATGGATACTTTCGATACATTGTCGCAACGCTTCTTTAAAAGCGCTCTCTTGCACCGGTTTAATCAGGTATTTGACTAACTGCAACTCAATCGCTTGAAGAAGATAGGTCGTGTCACTGTAGGCGCTAATGACAATGATCTGAGTCTCTTTATTCTCTTTACGGATCTGTTTGATAAACTCTAAACCGTTCAGTTTAGGCATCTGAATATCGGTAATGATGATTTCGGGATGTACCGCGCGATAGAGTTTTAATCCTTCAAAAGCATCCGAAGCGGCATAGATATGTTCGAAGTAGTTTTCGAGGTACTCGATACCGTTTTCACGCGCCACATCATCGTCTTCGACATACAAAACATGAAGATTTTTTGTGGCTAACTTTTCCATATCGTTATTGCTTAACAATCTCTCCATAACACTCCGGACGGCGATCTCGAACAAGACCCCAATAGTGGCGGTGTTCGCGAATGGAAACAGGATCAAACTCGCTGTAGAGAATCTCCTCTTTGTCACGTGATGCTTCGGTAACTTTTTGCCCCGTATGATCGGTGATGAACGAAGAGCCGTAAAACGTCAGGGTACAACTCTCTCCCACCTCTTCACCGATACGGTTGGCGGCGATAACGGGGATGATGTTTGCCGCAGAGTGCCCCATCTGTACCCGCTGCCAGTGCGATGCCGAATCAACACCGATTTCGGGTTCGCTTCCGATCGCCGTCGGATAGAAAATCATATCCGCCCCCATGAGGGTAAGTGAGCGCGCCGTTTCAGGGAACCACTGATCCCAGCAGATGCCAACACCCACATTTCCAAATGCGGTTTTCCACACTTTGAACCCCATATCCCCCGGCTCAAAGTAAAATTTCTCTTCGTACCCCGGACCGTCAGGGATATGAGTTTTGCGGTAGTTTTCCATCACGGTACCATCGCTATCGATCATGACGAGTGAGTTAAAATAACGTTTACCGTCACGCTCGAAATAGCTGATCGGCAACACTACCCCAAGCTCCTTCGCCAACGCACTGAAATGCGCGATGAGGGGATTATTTTGTAGTGGTTGTGCCCACTCGAAATACTTTTTATCCATATCTTTGCAAAAATAGTATCCCTCGAAAAGTTCAGGGATCAAAATGATATTGGCGCTGTTTTTAGCCGCTTCACGCACCATTGATTCGGCTTTGAGAATATTGGCATTTTTATCCCCGCTCATCTGCATTTGCACTGCCGCTACTTTAATCATCTTTACTCCTAACGCTTTATTACCATGAGCGAATTATAGCATTGCTCAGACACAGAATGTTTACTCTGAAAATATTATTATTTTTTAATATGTACCGTGATATTCTATAACAAATGATAGATTTGAAAGGAGACAAAATGTCAGCTATTAATACACAATACAATCCCCTTCCGCAAATGAATACGGAGACAAACAAACGTGATAAAACCCTCGAAAAAATCGCTTCCGCAATACAGATTGGGATGGAAGAGAGTGCTTCACGTTCTATTGCCGATATGTTGCAAAACGATATTTCTTCTGCATCCCAAGGAGTTATGAACGCCAATGACGGCATTTCGATGATGCAGATCGCCGGAGGAACACTCAACTCTCTCTCCGATCAGACCCAAACTTTGAACGATCTCAGCGTCCGTTACAACAATGCTGCGCTCAATGATTCTCAGAAACAAGTATTGCAAGGTGAATTCAACCAAACCGTTGCTTCAATGCAACAAAGTATTGAGAGTACCAGTTACAACGGAAAATCTCTTTTCGGAAGCTCCATGAGTTTCTCTTTGGGTGATAGTAACATCTCAACTTCCATCCCATCGCTTTCGCCATCATCACTCTCTATCGACAATCAAGACGGTATCCAAGCCTACAGAGACTCTCTATCTCAGGCTAATTCCGATGTCGGCTCTACCACCAATAGCTTTGTGAGTGCAACTAACACCTTGTTAGAAAAAATCACTTCCACATCTGCGGCAAAAAGCCAAATCGCCGATACCGATATGACAAACACGATCAAAGATTTTCAGCAAAGCAATCTAAAACTTGATATGTCTCAAATTGCTATCGCCCATCAAAATGATGCACTTCGACAAAATATTACGAGATTATTGGGATAAAAGAGGTTGAAGATCGAATGTTTACATTCGATCTTTAGCTTGGATTCCGAGCAATGATAGCCCTGTTTTAATCGAGAGGGCAACGACGAGGAGAAGTTTTAAAAGTTTAGTTTCATCTTCAGTACCAAGGATACGGGTATCATAATAAAATTTATGTAAACGTCCCGCTAACACTTTCAGATAATCAGGGAGTTTTTGCGCTTGGCGCGATTCGAACGCATCCTCAATGATCTCCGGTAACAACAGTGCCTCAAACAACAATCCATCCGCATCCGCACTTAACCCGTGCAAATGGGAAGCCATAATCTCATCCATGCTTTTTTCGCTTTTCGCAATCAAGGTTTGGATACGGGCATGGGCGTATTGGATGTAGTAGATAGGATTTGAGCTGTCTTGACGTTTGAGTTCTTCGATATCAAATTCGAGCGCCGTATCGCACTTTTTAGAGGCGAACATAAAGCGTAATGCTTCCGCACCAATCTCTTCGACCACGTCACTCATCAGAATAACGGTTCCCGCACGTTTGGACATTTTGAATGGTTCACCATCTTTGAGCAAACTCACCATTTGAGAGAGAAGTACTTCTAGTTTTTCCGAATCATAGCCCAAAAAGGTGATCGCTGCTTTCACACGGGCGATATAGCCGTGGTGATCCGCTCCCCAGATATTGATGTAATCCTCATAGGCGCGCTCGAACTTTTGGTTATGGTAGATAATATCACCTGCGAGGTAGGTCGGGCGTCCGTCTTCACGTACCACAACACGGTCATGATCATCACCGTACTCGGAAGATCGGATAAAGGTTTTCCCCTCATTGGTGTACACACCCTCACCCATTTTTGCCATAACGCGATCCCACTCATTGTAGAGGGATGCTTCACCGACAAAGGTATCAAAATGGACATTGATCGCAGCCAAATCTTCAACGATAAGGGTCAAAATTTTATCTTTTGCCCACAGTGCCAACTCTTTTTGACGGCTCTCATCACGAAGTGCATCTTCGCCGAAAAGCTCTACAACCTCACGAGCTAAGTCACTGAGATACTCACCGCGATAGTATTTTTCAGGCCATTCTACCACTTCACCCAGAAGAGAGCTACGCCCTTCGAGCTGTAAGGATACACCGAGTAAATCGATTTGATTCCCCGCATCGTTGACATAATATTCTGCCGTGATATCGTAACCTAAATGACGCCCAAGACGTAATATCGTATCACCGTATACGGCTCCGCGCGCATGCCCGATATGAAGCGGCCCCGTCGGATTTGCACTGACGAATTCGAGGAGGATAGAACCTTTTTTATCACTGCTTCCGAATTGTTCCCCGTGGTTCAATGCCCATGAAGCATACTCGTCCAAAAACGATTCAGAGAGACGAAAGTTGATATATCCTTTGACCGATTCCACTGCCCCGAACATTTCGCTCTCATTGAACGATGTTGCGATCTCTTCGGCGATAGCCATAGGAGATTTTCGAAGTTCTTTAGCAAGGGAAAAAGCGATAGGGGTAGCGAAGTGACCGAAAGAACGATCTTTCGGCTTTTCGAGGATAACATCACAATTGAATTTATCGCGCAACAGCGCTGCTACTCGCTGCTTCAAGGCTTACGCTTGTGTAGTAGTTTTAGGAGCTTCTACTACCGTAGATGCAGTCGTATCAACTTGTTTCGGAGCTTCCGATGGTGCCGTTGCAGTTGGCTCTTCATCTTTCATCTCTTTTTTGAAATTACGGATCCCTTGCCCAAAACCTTTTGCAAGTTCAGGGATTTTTTTCGCTCCAAACAACAATACAACAATTGCAAGAACTATTAGCCAATGACTTCCGCTTGTAAAACCGCCCATTGATATTTCCTTTTATACGTTAAAAATTAATTTGAGCAGTATAACGGCTGATTGCTGTAATCGTCCTTATGAGATTACGGATATCTTTTTGTTATAACTCTAACTTTGTTCTTCCCATTTCTGGACAAATTCGTTGATTTGTAAGGTCGGTATTTTCATCCGAGCTGCTTTAGCAATCGAAACCAAAATTTCTGCCGCTTCATCAAGATTATCGTTCACTACTAGAAAATCGTATTCACTGATCCGCTGAACTTCTCGCTTTGCCATTTGAATACGACGCTCAATGACCTCTTCGCTATCAGTAGAGCGATTGTGAAGCCGTTTTTTCAGCTCTTCAAGTGAGGGAGTTGTAATAAAAACCGAGGTTGTGATATCACTTAGCCGACTTTGTACCGCATCATGTCCTTGTACATCAATATCAAAAATAACCAACTGACCCTCTTTGAGTGCTTTTTTGACCGCTCCCAGTGATGTTCCGTAATAGTTGCCGTGAACCACCGCATACTCTAAAAACATCTCTTCTTCAATCTCACGTTTAAACTCTTCAACGCTTACAAAATGGTAGTGAACACCATCCTCCTCCCCCTCACGCATCGCTCGGGTCGTCGTTGAAATCGAAAAGTAGGTTGGACCGATATGATCGGTTATTTTACTGATAAGAGAACTTTTCCCCGCACCACTAGGCCCTGATAAAACTAAAATTGCACCGCTGTGACGATTCACTTTTCATTTCCGAAATTAATATTAATGCTGATGTTCATTCCTTTGAGAGATTTTGCAACATCTTCGTTTGAAAGGGCTTTAAGAAGGGCTTGAAGCGCCTCTACTCCATCATTGTGAGCGGGTTGTGTTTCTAGTGATGGTGTTATATCCTCAATCAATGCTAACTCATCTTCTTCATCGATCCCCTCCATCTCAAGGGTACTCTCATCTTCAAAGCCTCCGAAATCTTCAACCTCTGCTTCTACCTGATCCTCTACTTCTTCACCGACAGCCCGTTTTAGCTCACGCTCATCGAGCATATCGAATTCATCAAAGTCACTCGAATCGTTTCCTTCCGCAATAGGAGTGTTTTCGACCAAAGGCTCTTCCACCGGAAGTTCTTCCTCTGGAGAGGCTTCTTCTTCTATCCCTAAATCTTCCATCAGGTCATCATCAAAATCATCCGTTGACAATTCTCTCTCCAAGTCGTCACTCCCTAAACCATTTACTGCATTATTAATTTTCGCTTCTAAATGGTCCAAATAATTTTCATCATCAATCGACCCTAAAATATCCATATCGTCGGATGATACTTTATCTTCAAAAGCACTCTCTTCCTCCAACGATGGAGAAAAATCATCCATATCAAAAGCATTTTTATCAATAAGTTCTTTTTCCGGTGTCTCATTATCGAGTTTTAACAGCTCATCTTCCAATACATCATCGAAATTGAGTATCCCTTCATCCATTTCATCAAGAGCTGGCATTTCACTAAAAATGAGTTCATCACTTATATTATTGTGTAGATCATCTTCTTTTGGAAACTCAAGATCATCAAGCCCTTCTACTATAATATCTTCTTGTGTGCTCATTGCTTCATTATCAGTATCATCTAAAAGTCCTTGAACCTCTTGAACCTCTTCATGATCTAAAATTCCTATTTCGGGAAGTTTTTCATCAAAGTCTTCTAAATTGCTAAAATCAAAATCTTCATCTTCCATATCAATACCGTCAATGTTTACTGGTCCCTCTTCTGAATGTTCTATCTCTGGAAGTGCATCTTCCAAATTGATTGAGTATACAGGTGTCTCAATAGGGCTCTCTTGATTCGATATTCCGCCAACTTTTTTATCGATTTGAATAAACATATCTACCAAATCGGTAGGCAAAAACGGTTTATTGATAACATTATCAAATCCCGGAGGCGTTTCATTTCCTCGCGTTGCCATGAGTAACTTACTTTTGACCCGTATTTTTGCATTTAGTGATTCAAACATATCATCACTGTAAAGCGCATCATCAACAATGAGCAAATCGTATTCACTCTCTTCGATCTCATCAACAGACCACACCACACTTAAATCATCTTTCGTTTTTTGTGCGCTGAGAGCTACCAATTTTCGGACGACCGGATTATCGTTAAAAAGCAAAATATTCATTGCTACCCCTCTAAAGTATATTCTTATTCCAGCAAAAGCTTAATTCTATCATTGTAACTAAAAAAAAATTAAATGATAAAACTATTTAGAATAGTTTTTCCAAATAGTTATAAGCATTTTGTGTTTGGGACGTAACAATCATAAGCGTTGCCCCAAGTGTCACCATAAGAACCACAAATGATACCGCAATTTTAATCGGCGTTCCGATAACGAGCAAGTTAAATTGCGGCATGGTTTTCATCAACATTCCAAAGATAAGATCGGCTAACATTGATAATGCCGTGATCGGAAATGCAATCATAAATCCTACGACAAACATATTGGTCATAGCATGAATAATGTACTGAAAAAGGGAGGGTGTTATCATAAATCCCCCCAGCGGAATGCTAGATATCGAGGCGGAGGCGTATAAAAGTATCCAATGGTGTAAATCAAAAATCAACAACACCATCAATGCCAATAATGATAGAAACTGGTTGATAATCGGCATCGATACCCCTGATTGCGGGTCGATAGCCGAAGCGAGCGAAAACCCCATCATAAAAGAAATTTGGCCCCCTGCAAAGGTGATAACATGATATGCCAACTGTAATACAATCCCCACCGCCAGTCCAAAAAGCATTTCACCCAATACGGCTACGGTGAGACTAAGGGCATCGGTAGGAATATTCAGCGGGGGAACGGCACCGAAAAAAAAGACGGTAAAGAAAAATGCCATTGCCGCTTTAATAGATATCGGAATATTTGCATGAGAGAATATCGGTACTGCCATAAACAAGGCGCCAAAACGGGTAAAGAGCAAAATAAAAGCGATAGTACGACCTTCACTAAAAATTTCTGCCCACTCCATCTGTTAGCTCTCGCGCAAACTACCGTTTTGCATACGATAGATATGGGTACACCGTGCGGCTAACGATTCATCATGAGTGACTAAAATCATCGCGGCTTGATGCTGTTTCAAATAATCATCAAAAATATCCATCACTTCGAGTGCCGTAGCATGATCGAGATTTCCTGTCGGCTCATCGGCAAATATCAAACGGGGCTTTTTCGATAGGACACGAGCGATGGAAACACGTTGCTGCTGACCACCAGAGAGTTCGGTCACTTTTTGGCGGATCACATTCTCGATCCCCAATCGCACCAATAACGCTTCATCAATCGATTGGTGTGCTAAAATCGCGGCAACTTCAAGATTTTCATACGCACTAAACCCTTTGAAGAGATAATGGCTCTGATAGATCAACCCTAAATCATCACGCCGAAGATCAACCAGTGCCGTGTCACTCAGAGTATAGATATCGTTTCCGAACAGCTCTACTCTTCCGCTATTAGGTTGTAGTAAAGAAGATAAAATATGCAGTAATGTTGATTTACCGCTTCCGCTTACACCTACGATCGCGATCGATTCTCCGGCATTTAGGGTGAGTGAAATATCCTCAAAAAGGGGATAATCAAAAGCATGGGATAAAGAGGTTGCGTTTAAAAGTGTCATAGGGGAATTATAAAGTAAATTAGATTAATAAAGGGGGAAAAGAGCAGATTGCGGATCAAGTCCGCAATGACGAAATTTTTATCGTCATCCTGAACTTCATGTGCCCTATAGGGTAGATTCAGGATCTAAGGGTTGCCCCTTACGCCATTTGAGCAGCGACTTCTTCTGCGAAGTTGTCAACTTTTTTCTCTAAACCTTCTCCGACTTCGTATTTAACGAATTCGACGATTTCAGCAGTACCGCCGTGTTTAGCAGCCTCTTTTGTAATCGCTTCAGCAACCGTCATAGAATCATCCATAACGTAGTTTTGATCCAAAAGTGCAAGCTCTTTATCCAAAGTTGTATTGTCCGCTACGAAGCGAGCCAATGATCCTGGGATAATGTTTGCCCAGATTTTTTCCGGTTTGCCATCAGCGAGCAATTTAGCTTTGATCGCTTCTTCAGCCGCAGCCATAACTTCAGGAGTTAATTGTGATGCTGAGATGTACTGAGGAACGTTTTTGAGTGGTTTTTTCAAACGTGCTAACTCTTCGTTCTCCGTTTTGATCGCTTCAATACGACCGATAGTTTCCGCTTCTACGAATGCAGGATCGAAATCTTTAGAGGTCAATGTCGTCGGTTTCATCGCTGCAGCGTGCATTGCAACGTTTTTAAGCATCGGAGCAAGTGCTTCGGCTACTTTTGCGTCAGAACAGGTTGCTGCTACGAGAACACCAACGCGGCCGTTTGAGTGAACGTAACCGTTAACACATCCGTTTGCACCTGCATTGAGGGTTGCAAAACGACGTACTACGATTTTTTCACCGATACGTGCTACTTGAGAGGTAAAATACTCTGTAAATGTAGATGTTTCGTATGATGTTTCGTTCAACTCTTCAACACTGCTGACACCTGTAGTAAATACGTGTGCCGCTGTGTTGCCGACAAGATTGATGAAACCGTCGTTTTTAGCAACGAAATCGGTTTCAGAGTTAACTTCAACCAAAGACGCTGATGTAAATGTATCGGAAACTTTAAGACCCAAAAGTCCCTCAGCTGCTACGCGATCCGCTTTTTTAGCGGTTTGCGCCATACCACGGTCACGCAAAAATTCTTTTGCTTTTTCCATGTCGCCATCACACT
>NZ_JAFLKV010000081.1 GCF_019163035.1 Sulfuricurvum sp. | reverse complement strand
GCGGGAATAGCTCAGTTGGCTAGAGCGTCAGCCTTCCAAGCTGAATGTCGCGAGTTCGAGTCTCGTTTCCCGCTCCACTTCTCTCTTTTAAAATTTACCCCATATTCTTTTTCAAAACATCCATCGGCATAACAAACATCGCTTTAAACAATGGAGAGATTCGTGTTGTTTTATCATCGATCACTTCGAGTGCACTGAAACTAAATCCCTCTCCATCGGCACTGTTGCTTGGACTTACGGTAAATGTGAGCGGTTTGAGAGTGCGGATCATGTTGAGGATATTTTTATGTCGTTTGTCTTCGGCAGGGAGTAAAATATTTCCGTCTTTGGTGCGGACTTTTGCCGATTCGATCAACAATCTCCAGTTATCGGCATGAAGCGTTTTGTTCCATGTCATCGTTCCGTTCGTGTAGTTGATCTGTTTTTTCTCACCGACAATAATTCCCTCGCGGGTGGAACGGATGGTTTCAGCGAGTGTGAGAAAAAAGTTTTTGCCTCCGATAGCGTCTGCACATTCACGTAGTAATTCACTCAATGGTTGTTCGTTTGTCATAAAATATCCTTTTCGTTATCCTCATGATACCCAAATAACACTCCAAATGCTCGGTTTTAACCCTAAATATGCTATTTTTCGGTTATGAAAAATATTGAAACTGCCCCATTTTGGGAAACGAAAACGCTCGAAGAACTAACCCCGTCGGAGTGGGAAGCCTTGTGCGATGGGTGTGGGCTTTGTTGTCTGCACCGCATCCAAGACGAAGATGATGATGCGATCTATTTGACCCGTGTCGCCTGCCATTGCTATGATATCGAAGGACGTGTATGCAGTGATTACGCCAACCGTCATGAGAGGGTAGAGGGGTGCATGAAGCTGACGTTAGAGCGGGTAGGGGAGTTTGATTGGCTTCCTGAAACGTGTGCGTATCGTCTGCGTCATCACGGCAAACCGATCCCCTCATGGCATCCGCTTATAACCAACAATCCTGTTTCGGTTCACCCTTATGGGATGCATGCTCTTGATCCGGTTCTGGAAAATGATGAGCTTGATTTAGAAGATTATATTGTCGATGAGGTTTGAGTTTCAAGATTAGTCTCTTTTTTATCCACTACCAATAGCAGCACCGGCAGAATAAATAGATCGCTTAGCAACGAAATAAACATGAGTACGGCTCCATATGCGCCGATAAGTTGTAGTGATGGGAGTTGTGTGAATGTTAATAAAAGAAAAACAATCATGAGAACTGTAGCGCTGATGATTGCGGGAACAGAGGCATAAAAGAACATTATTTCGAGTGCATGTTTTCGTGTACGTCCAAAATATCGGCTTCTAAAATATTTGTAACCGAAGTGAATGATCGTATCGGACGTTAGCCCTACCGAGATCGTCATGGCGATTAATGCTTCGATGGTTAATTCAAATTTAAACAGTATCATGAAAAGTACAAACCAAATAATGGGGATTGCATTGGAGGCAAAACCAACCCAACCGATCGCAACAGAACGAAAAATCATTCCCATAACCAGAGCAATTATGAGCAATGCTGAAAATAATGAAGAGATTAAAAGAACCATTTTTTCCATTTTAGAGCTTTGAGAGAGACTGTCGATATCGGTCAAATAGATAGGTAATGCTTTGTATGACTCTAAAAAGTGAATGACAGCAGATTGATCTGCATTTTTTAATGAGATCGTAATGTTGAGGGAGTCTTCATCTATATAGGATTTTTGAAGATCATACAATTCAAGAAAAAAGAGTGCTTGTAAAAGGCGTTGCTCATCCATAGGATTTTGAGGAATATTGGCCAAATCAAGCCGTTTTAGAATTGTAACAACCGAATCTACTTTGACAACACCTTTATTATAATGGCGTAGATCGTATTCAAAAGTCTCTATTTTTTGAAGCATTCCCAAATCGATCTCTTTAAACGGCACTTTAAGGGTTATTGTCTGACACGCTACATCTCGTTCAAAAACAGTAGGGGAGGTATAGAGCCGAAAGCCGATAAAGAGAAAGACCAAAAGGGTTAAAAGCATGAATTTTTGGAGTAGTTTCGGGTTGTAGTGAACCTCTTGATTGGCGAACCAATAGCAAATACGTGCGAGAGCGATTCGTGGATGTAAAACGGTAAAAAAACTGAGCAAAGCAGGCAAAAATACAATACTCACGATATACGCAACGATCGATGAAATCATTAAGCTCAGACTCATCATTGTGACAATAGATGAATCGGCAAAGAGGAGCGAACCGAGGCTAATAAACAATACCGGCAATGTCCAAACGGCAGGATGGAGATTACGATTGATACTTTTTTCAAGTGCACGGTTGGGATCATTTTTAAACTGGGAGACGTGCCAGCGATAATAAAAATAGAGATAGTGTCCGATGGCGATACTGATCACCATTAGGCTCATGGCAATATGGATCTGTCTGTTTCCGGTTAAGAGATAAATCAGCGAAAAAGTCCAGATTAAGGTTATTACAATGACACTGATGGCCCCTAACGCAGCGATGGCGTTTTTAAAGATGATGTAAGACATTGCAAACACGACTAAGACAATAATGGCGATATACCAAAGATAATGTGCCGTTTTGGCTTCGATATCAGGGTTGGAATACTCATATTCAAAAGGGATAGTGAGTTGATCGACTTGGATAGGATTTTTGGAATGGATAATAAAATGAAATCGGTGAAAATCATCACTGACAAAACGGCGGTAAGGATCAGGGAGTGTTTTGACAAAAGCCTTGATTTTCATTGCACCCATATTTGTTATCGGTAACGCTTTAACTAAAGCAGACTCTTCAGTACTTTGATCATTGAAAATCATATAGGCTGAAAAAAGAGATTCTACCTGCTCAACCCCTTCCATATGTTCAAATTCCGTTTGAAGTGCTTGCAAGCTATTTTTACGAGCATCGTCAAAAAGGGGAATAGTGATTGTTAAATGCCCTACATAGGCAGTTGAATACGATTGTTGCTGAGTTTTTTGGAGCTGTTTGGATTCACTGAGCCATAGCATCGTATCTGATGAGACCAGCTCAGGTTTCAGTAGAGTCAATGCGACGGTTGAAAAGAGAACAAAGAGAGTTATGATGATAATTCGAAATCGTCGTATAAGAGTGATGTATCGTGTTGTATCAGGGGTATGGTAGTACATAGTTAGTCCAGCTTTTTCGTAATTATGAGATAGGGGCGTTTTGATACACCAATCTCGTCCGCAATGTGTGCAATAGTATCGATTTTTGCTTCAATTTTCGGATCGATTTGATGATTGAGCGGTATCTCTTTGCCTCCAACCATCACTTCCAACATTCGCTGTAACGGGGCGGATGAGCTATAAATGGTTGCAATAAGATCATGAGAATTAAATCGCTTTAATTCATAAAAAAAGATATAGTACGTATAGATACCACGCATGGAGATATTATCATTCAGCATAGAGATAAAATCACGTGAGTGAGGGCATTTCGGATCGATAAAAACATATACTTTTCGATCCCCTTCGCCATAAATGATTGCTTGTTTCTCAATGGATTCGAGGGAGAGCGTTTTTAGGCTATTGATATTTTCTGCATAGGCTTGAGGGGTGAATAGATAGAGGAACATAGTAAATAGTATCAGTGCAAAATAAATTTGTTTCATGATAATATTTTATAATATTTATATTACTGTTTTGCTACAAATGTGATTAAAATGTGATCAGTATATATTTTAATTTAAAGATTTTTAATTGCGTTTCATCTATGGGTGTTAAATTTTATCAATAATACTTCAAAATGCGGATGAATTTTTCGATATTCGTTGGCAATTCAGTGATTCTTGACCTAAAATATCTCTAATTTTAAAAATAGTTGACGATTTTTTTTATCTTTTTATCAATAATGCTACGTTAATGCTACGTTTGTACTATATAATCATTAGTTATAGCAAGATAAAAGGTAGTTCAGAATGAATAACATTACGATTAAGACAAAATTACTACTAGTATCTCTTTTTGTCTCATTGGTGCTTATTACGGTTGCGGTTGAATCGTTGATTTCTGCAAAAAATGGGTTGATGAATGCAAAAAAGACGATGCTCACCACGCAGATTGACACGGTTAGTTCACTTATGGCGTATTATGAGGGTGAGGCAAGTGCTGGTCGAATGAGCCTTGAGAGTGCTCAAGAAGCGGCAAAAGAACACATTAAAGCCCTCCGATATGGGGGTAAAGAGTATTTTTTCATTTTGAACGATAAGGTTCAGGGGGTAATGCATCCGATCAAACCTGCATTGGATAATACCGACCTATCCAATATCAAAGATCCAGAGGGGAAATACCTTTTTGTCGAGTTTGCAAAAGTAGCCAAAGAGGATAAAGAGGGATTTGTTTCGTATATGTGGCCGAAACCCGACACGGAGCTGCCATTACCGAAATTGACGTTTGTTAGAGCGTTTCCTGCATGGGGATGGATCGTTGGCAGTGGTGTCTACGTCGATGATGTTGATAGCGAATTTTTGGATTTGGTCGTGGTAAAAGGGGTAGTGATCGCTTTGTTGATCTTACTCGTATCTGGACTTTTGATTCTCATCGAGCGGTCTATCGGACATAAACTTGAAACGATGCAGAAGATGGCGGAAGAGCTTGCCAGTGGTAACGGTGACTTAACAAAACGGCTTGGGATTACAGGAACGGATGAACCGGCGCAGACGGCTAATTCGATCAATGCCTTTATTGATGTGATTCAGTCGCTGGTTAAAAGTGCCAAACGCTCATCTGAAGAAAATGCTTCGGTAGCGACGGAACTCTCTAAGACCTCTTTGGTTATTGGACGCCGCATGGAAGACGAATCAACCCAAATGGATGCAATTTATCGCAGTACAGAACAGATTATTGCTTTGTTGAGTATCTCAAAAAGTGAGAATGAGGCAACTTGCAAAGAGGTTGTTGCCGCAAGCGAAACCCTTAAACTATCACAAGATGAGTTACTAGTTATGATAGATATGATTCGTCATAGTGTCGAAGTGGAAGCTGATTTTGCAGTTAAAATTCATGAGTTGACGAACAATGCACGTCAGATTCGTGAAGTACTCTCCGTCATTGGTGAGATTGCTGATCAAACGAATCTGCTTGCACTAAATGCAGCTATTGAAGCGGCACGTGCAGGGGAACACGGACGAGGGTTTGCCGTTGTTGCGGATGAAGTTCGAAAGCTTGCTGAGCGGACACAAGGGAGTTTAACACAGACGAATGCAACCATCTCTATAATTGTCTCCGCAATTGATGAGGCATCTGCACAAATGGAAATAAATGCTAAAAGTATCGAACAACTGGGTGAAAAATCACAGCTGGTAGGGACAAAAATTGAGCATACGGCCGGTGTTGTGAAACAAACGAGTGAAGCGATCAAAAAATTGGTCCGAGATGCTGATAGCAATACCAAAGAGGTTGAAGAGATTTCCAAACGAATAGCGACGATGAACAATCTTGCTCGTGACAATGCACGAGGCGTTGAAGAGATTTCAACGACGGCAGAGCATCTCTATAAAGTAGCGGATACGCTTAAGGATAATCTCGGACGTTTTCACGCTTGATTTTATCGGGATTCGTAATTTTATAGATAAAACTAAATACTTCAACCACGGCAACGTAGAGTTTTTCGGGGATCTCTTTATCGAGCTCAACTTTAGAGAGTAGTTCCACTAAATCCTCATCTTTTTGGATGGGGAGGTTATGGAGTTCGGCGATTTTAATGATATTCTCTGCACTCGCGCCTTTCCCAGTCGCAACGACGCGCGGAGCATCTTCTTTCTCTTTATCGTAGCGCAGTGCAACCGCTTTTTTCATACCTTTACCTCAAACCCCATATCTGAGCCCTCATACGTGTTGTACGTTTCATTGAGCGGTGTTTTGATCTCATGAGCCTCGAAAACACGGATAGATCGCGGTGTAAGACCCGATTTAATGAGCAAGGAACGGAGCTCGGCGATATTTTCATGAATGAGAGTTTTGAGTTGTGGTTTTTCAGTATGCGCTTGGATTTCGATCTGATTGTCATCATAAAGACCCATCATGAGATCGAGCTCTCCGTACTCTTTGAGCAGAAGATTGATTTCGCAGTAGAATTTTTGTTTGTTTGTTTGTTTAAACGTCAACGACCCCTCTTGGAGTTGATCCCACGCAAACGGTAAATAGATCGAATTGGATGCGCTCAGGTGGGAGAGCATCTGATGGTAATCGATTTGGGTGAGAAGTTTATCGGTCTGCTCTAACAGTTTGGGAGCACTCGGATCATTGGATTGGTATAGCTCTTCGCGCAAGGTGAGGAGATTGGATTTCAGATCATCGGACATTGACTCTTTGAGAAAGATTTCGGTGACGAGCTCTTTGGGGTTAGCAAATTCACTCAGATTGGCTTTGATCGTCGTGAGATCTTTGGTCGTGTCCCCCTCACTGATCGCATTGTCGAGTTGACGGGTAAAAGTTTTAACCTCTTCGGTGGATGAACTGTTTAGGTTTTTGAGCAGTTTTTCGATGGAGTCGAGGAGGGTATTGGTATCGGGTGCAGTGCTGGAGAGGAGTGTTCCATAGATCTGAGAAAGGGTGGTTTTGATCTCTGCGGTTGCGGATTGCTGATCGAGTTTGAGGGCGAGGGCGGCAACCTCTTTGGAATAGAGAGGATCGGTTTTGGAAATAAGTGTTTGGAGTGTTTCAGCGATTTTTTTTACCCCTTCGGTGAGTTGGAGAGCACTTTGCAGATTCGTGCTTGCTGCGGGGAGCATAGGACTTGATAGGAGAGTAGAAATAGTATTCTGGAGTGCTTTGGCATCGTTGGTCGGTATTTTAGCCAGAAGCGATTTGAGTGTTTCGAGATTCTGGGCTAGATTGGGGATTTTGTTCAAAGCGGCGGCAAATTTGGATTCCATAAACACACCGCTCGATGAAATTTGGCTTTTGAGATTTTGGGGATTGAGGGTGGTGATATTTTTGAGAAAATTCTCCAAAATCGCCGTTTTCGGAGCCATGTCGGGTGAGGATTTCATCTCTTTGAGGAGCGATTGCAATGAGTCGCTGAAACTTCCCATATTTTTAAAAGCCGAAGAGTTTTTGAGCAGATCGAGAAGCGTTTGATCCGATTTGGAAGCGGTGGTTTTATCCTGAAAGACCGACGTGAGAAGCGATTTTATATCTTTCCCCTCTTTGAGGGTTTCAAGTTGTTCGGGGGTCGCATTTTTGATCGCCTCACCAAGTGCTCGGTTGGTATTAGGGAGGATTATAGTGAGCCGTGCTTCAGGGGATAAATGTATCATGAAGAAAATAATAACACAGATTGCGTTTTTATTGAATTTTAGAGATTAAAGAAGAGCTGCTTTTGGCAATATAATCGACTATAAAGTTGACATAACGGTTGACATAACGGTTGAGCGTGATATAATTAATTTGACAAGATGCATAAGGAAATATAATGCGTTATTTTATAATTATATTTATTGGATATTTCTTTTTTACCCCTTTGTTGGCAAAAGAGTTGATTTTCGGTGTTGTCCCTCAACAATCTCCAATGGAGCTAATTAAAGATTGGCAACCGGTAATAACCTATCTTGAGCAAACTACCGGTGAAAAAGTGGTTCTTAAGATCGAACGCTCTATTCCTGAATTTGAAAAAATCCTTTACAGCGGTGGATACGATATCGCTTATATGAATCCCTACCATTATGTTGTAGCCCATAAACGTAAGGGATATATCGCTGCGGTTCGCGATGAAAAAAATATTGTTGGAATTTTGGTTACGAATAAAAATAGCGGACTGAGCGATGCTTCGATGTTCAAAGGTAAAACATTCCTTTTCCCCGCTCCTGATGCTTTTGCTGCAACGTTGCTAACCAAATATGAGTTACTGAAAAAGTACGGCATCGATGTTAATAAAGAGAAAAATTATCGATATGTCAATTCTCATGACTCGGTTTATAAAGGGGTTGCCAGAGGGATCGGTGATGTTGGAGGAGGGATTGAGCGAACGTTCAAAAATCTGGATGATAAAGAGACCAAAGAGGCACTTAATATAGTATATAAAACCAAAAGTTATCCGAGCCACCCGTTTGCATTCAAAGCAACGCTATCACCAGCGTTGAAAGTCAAAATGACGAATGCTCTTTTGGCAATACCTGAACCGTTACTCTCCTCGTTGACTATGAAGCATCTCATCGCAACGGATGATGGTGAGTTTGATACAGTACGTGATATTGTAGTGGCGCTTCCTTCAACGAACGAGTAATTGATGCAATTATCGTTTCGCTATCGATTTATCCTCTCTTTTTTAACCATCGAGATACTTTTTATCTCTTTGATTGTATTTTTTAATTTTACCTCTCTCTCCAAACTTTCACACGCGTTGATAGAAGAAAAAATAGAAACCGGAACAACATTATTTAGAGAGATGGTTAAAACACCGTTAATCATCTATGATTTAGCAACCCTAGATGATCAATCTAAAAATTTTGTTGAATTGAAAAACATGGCAGCCGTAAAAGTATTTGATAAAGGGGGACATCTTCTGAGTCAAGCGAGTGTAGATTCACGTCTCAATATTGACAGTTTCACTACCTTGTCACATGATATAGCGTATGGAGAAAGAACCTTTAGGTTAGAAAATGTCCCGATTTTGGTGAAAGGTGAATCACTCGGGCATGCGAAAATTTTGTTTGAAATTACCGAAAGTTTAAACATTATCGATCAAAACAGACGATTGACCTTTATTCTTATTTTAATTGAGATTGCAATCAGCTCCTTTTTCGCCTATTTTATTGGGCAGAGATTGACCAATAAATTAAATCAGTTGACCCTTTATGCCAAACGTATTGCCAATGATGGTGAGATTCAAGAGAGTGATAATAGCAAAGGGGATGAAATCTTGATCCTTTCAAATACATTGCACCTGATGCAGGGGCGTATTGAGGAACGGAATACAAAACTAAATAGTTTGGTTGAGACATTACAAGAGGATATTCATAAGCGCAATGAACTCGAAAATAAATTGATTTATGAGAAGAGTATTAATAAAACATTGGTAGAGAGTGCCAATGCGATTATTGCTATCATTGATAGAACAGGGATAATGGTTAATATCAACCCCTACGGTGAACATTTTACCGGATATACACAGCAAGAGATTGCCTCTGAACCTTATTTCTGGGCTCGTTTTTTACATGTAGAGATGAGGGATAAAGTTGTAGGGATTATAGAAAATGCGAGAGAAGGAAATATCACCCAAAGCTTTCAAAACGGTTGGATATCTAAAGAGGGTGAAGAGCGAATATTCGAATGGTCGAATGCTTTGGTCGTCGATGAACATGGAGAGATGCAGTATGTCACCACGATCGGGATTGATATTAGTGAACAAAAAGAGCGTGAAATAGAGCTTGAAAGAGCGAAAGAGGCGGCGGTACAGGCAGCCAAAGCCAAAGCAGACTTTTTGGCGAATATGTCCCATGAAATTCGTACACCTCTTAATGGTATTATCGGATTAACGGATTTGGTCTTAAAAACCGACTTAAAACCAAAACAGCGCGATTATCTCAATAAGTCAAATCTCTCATCACGAGCATTGCTGGATATTATTAATGATATTCTTGATTATTCTAAAATCGAAGCAGGAAAATTTGATTTAGAAAATAAACCGTTTGAACTTAATAGCATACTCAACAATATCATGAGTCTTTTTGAATTTCAAGCCGTCCAAAAAGGACTCACTCTTATACAAGAGATAGAGATTGAACAGAGTGTGATGATTGGCGATGGTTTACGATTAACACAGATTCTGACAAATTTGGTCGGAAATGCGATTAAATTTACGGAATCAGGGAAAATCACTATCCATGTCACTTCAACGGCTGAAAATGATGATTATATCTCTTTAAAATTTAGTGTTAAAGATACGGGCATTGGGATAGACCAAGAAGCGCAAAATAGAATTTTCGAAGAGTTTTCACAAGCAGATACCTCTATCACACGGCAGTTCGGAGGAACAGGATTAGGTCTTTCCATCGCTAAACATTTGGTTCAGATGATGGGTGGTGAGATACGAGTGCAAAGCGAAGAGGGGATTGGTAGTACATTTATATTTACGGCGGTATTCGGAAAAATGAAATCGGTTCAAACCGAACACGTCACAAAAAAAGTATCGGTTGTTCAAGAGAGTTTGGATGCACTGCAAGGTGCCCAAATTTTACTGGTGGAAGATAATCCGATTAACCAGATGGTTGCATTGGGGATGCTTGATGGGCTAGGGTTGAGTATCGATGTCGCCTCTAATGGTAAAGAGGCCGTTGAACATGCACAAGAGACTCGATATGATTTGATACTGATGGATTTGCAAATGCCGGTGATGGATGGATTTGAGGCGACAAAAGAGATTCGGGAGATTGAAGGTTATCGTGATATCCCTATACTCGCGCTAAGTGCTGCTGTGATGCAAAAAGACAAAGAACTTACATCTGCTGTTGGGATGAATGCCCATTTGAGTAAACCGATCGATTATGATGAGCTGATGGAAGCGTTGGTTCGTTGGATTCTTCCTTTGTCTCCACCTAAATGTGTTTTAAGAGAAAAGCATGATGATTTTTCTTCCCATATATCGGGGACGATTGAGGGAATTAATATGAATACGCTAATCGATCGTATCGGAGATGATAGCGAAAAAATGAAACGTTATCTCACCTATTTTTGTGACGAATATGAGGCAATTCAATTCGAAATAAATACGTTAGAAATAGGGTCTGAACCGTTCAATTATCTCATCCATACTATCAAAGGAACCTCTGGGAATCTTTCGATGGAGCGCGTCTATCCGCTTGCTGTCAAGATTGAAGCGTTAGAAGATAATGATGAAATTAAAGCACTGATCCCTGAATTATTGACTGCGATAAAAAATGTGATGGAAGCGATACGTAAATTTTATAATGAGCCTCTAGAACCTACCGTAACTGAGAACTATACAACAGAAGAGATACGTACATTTATCCATGGAATAATGGAAGATTTAAAACACTCCGCCATTATTCAACAAGAGAGGATTACAATACTTCAAAAGATGTTAGAGACTTACAACGATCAGTTATTATCAGGTAAAAAAGTGATAGAGCTATTGCAGAGCTATCAGTATGATGATGCACTGAAATTACTTCAACATATATCAGGTTCACTATGATTCAGTATGATAAAAAACAAAAGATTTTAATAGCGGATGATGAACCACTGAACATTGCAGTTGTTGCCGATATTTTGAGTTGTGAGTATGACCTCCTAGTCGCTACTAACGGAGAAAAAGTTATCCAGATTGTATGTTCGGATCAAAAACCTGATTTGATATTGCTCGATATTATGATGCCTGGCATGAATGGTTTTGATGTTGCTAAATGGGTAAAACAAAACAGTGATACCGCCCATATTCCTATTATTTTCCTAACGGCAAAACATGATAATGAGAGTGTTGTGAAGGGGTTTGAACTTGGAGCGGTCGATTTTGTTTCGAAACCGTTCAACAAAGAAGAGTTGCTGGCTCGACTCAAAAATACGTTGCAGATGTTCAGTCTTAGAAATGCGTTAAACCGCGCCCTCGACAAAAGTCAACAGTATGCAAAAACGATTGAAAGCCAAATGAAACTGATCGATAAAAATATAATTATCTCCTCCACCGATTTAGAGGGGAATATTATTGAGGTATCTGACGCTTTTTGTCAAATATCGGGACATAAAAAAGAGTACTTACTCGGCAAAAATCATAGAATTATGAGACATCCTGAAGTACGTCCACCATTTTTTGTAAAAATGTGGGAGACGATTGTACGAGGGGATACATGGCATGGAGAGATTCGCAACCGGAGTAAAAAAGGGGAGACCTACTGGCTTGATACGGTTATCTATCCTATTTCGAATGATATAGGAGAAAAAATCGGATACACCGCGATCAGTCACAATATTACCAATAAAAAACGGGTAGAAGAGCTCTCGATAACCGATATTTTGACACAACTGCACAATCGTATGTATTTGGAAAACAGTTTTATGAGAGAGATAAAACGTTCCAAGCGCTATAACCACCCTTTTGCAGTAATTATGCTCGATATTGACTATTTTAAAACAGTCAATGATACCTATGGTCATGATGTGGGGGATAATGTTTTAGTTATGATAGGCAAACTGTTATCAGAAAATATTCGTGAAACCGATATTTTAGGACGGTGGGGTGGCGAAGAGTTTTTAATCATCTGCCCTCATACTACGGATGAAGAAGCGTTTGTTTTGGCAGAAAAAATAAGAAAAACCATTGAAAGCTATCCCTTTGATATCGTAGGTCAAAAAACCTGCAGTTTCGGTATTTCGGTATTTGATCTCAAAGATGTGGGGTACAAAGAGGTAGTAAAGCGTTCCGATGAAGCGCTGTATAAAGCTAAAGAAAACGGACGGAATTGTGTTGTAGATTATAATGTCACTTTTTCGTCGCCGTGATAAAAATCAGATTATCGATAATATCGATAGTCTCTTCGGTATAAATGCTCTCGATTTCTTCTATCCCCGCTTCGATCTCTTCATCACTAAAGACTCCTAAATCGGACATAAATCGGTGACGTAGCATCGTATACCAATCCTCCTTCGCTAGGGTAAAGGTATGACTCCGTAGATGGGTGATAATCTCAAATCCTCCCTCCTTCAATTCAGTTTCGATTAGCTCTTGGGAAGGTTGATGGCGAGCAAATACCTCTTTAGCGGAAGCAAAAAAAGGGAATGCAATATTTTTGGGACGAGTAATGATGAGCATCTTTCCTCCTTGTGGGAGAATAGGATGAAGCAGTTTCCAAAATGCTCCACGCTCAGGGAGATGGTGGATTACCTCTTTAAATAACATTTTGGTAAACGGTGTATTGGAAGTAACAAAAGTATGAGCATCCGAACAAACCGGGGTGATATTTTCCAGTTTTGAGGCCTCTTCACACATGGCAGATGAGGGTTCGATACAGTACGCTTTTAAAAGAGAGGCTTCGTATCCCAGACGGCTCGTAAAACTTCCTGTTCCACCTCCGATATCGGCGAGGATATCCTCAGATCCAAGGGACAAATCTTCGAGAATATGAGTGGTTACAAACTCTTTGTACGCATCGGAAAAATACCAAATACGGTTAAAAACGTCAGCAATGGAATCGAAATGGTTTGATTGAGTCATAAAGATCACTTATAGCTATTTTGTGTCGATTTTATCATAATTTAACCCCTATTAACCCACACCTATGATACAATGCGATGAATAATTATCGCCTACGGTTGGCGTGACTACGAACTTGCCCTCAACTGCACTTTCACCCCTATTTTTCCCTCTTGCCTAAAACCGTCCTGAGTTGCGACTTTGGTTGGGCCGAACCACCTAAGGAACACCTTTATGACATTCACCGATTTAAACCTAAATGACTCGTTGCTTAAAGCAATCAATGACCAAGGCTACACAACTCCGACCCCCGTTCAAGCCCAAGCAATCCCTTATATCTTAGAGGGGCGTGATATGCTTGCAGGAGCACAAACCGGTACCGGTAAAACAGCTGGCTTTACTCTCCCGATGCTCCAAATACTTAGTGAGCAAAAAATGGCTAAAAATCATCGTAAAATTCGTGCCCTCATCCTCACTCCGACGCGTGAACTCGCCGCTCAAGTGGCGGATAGCGTCAAAATATACGGTAAATATCTCCCCCTAAAAAGTGCCGTAATTTTCGGTGGTGTCGGGATCAATCCTCAAATCACGATGCTACGAAACGGGATCGATATCCTCATCGCCACTCCGGGACGTTTACTCGATCACGTAGGGCAGGGGACGGTTGATTTGAGCGCGGTAGAAGTTTTCGTTCTAGATGAAGCAGACCGTATGTTGGATATGGGATTTATTCGTGATATTCGCCGTGTGATCACTATCTTGCCGAAAGTACGCCAAAACCTTATGTTCTCAGCAACCTATTCGGATGAGATTAAAACATTGGCCAACACGTTGCTACGCAATCCTGCTGAAGTTGAAGTGGCACGCCGTAACACCTCTAGCGAGCTCGTAAGTCAAAGCGTTATTTTAGTTGACTGCAAGCGTAAAAGTGCCCTTTTGGGAGAACTGATCGTCAAAAACAAATGGGAACAAGTGCTCGTCTTTACCCGTACCAAACACGGCGCGAACAAACTCACCGAATATCTCCAAAAGATCGGTGTCACTGCGGCAGCCATTCACGGTAACAAAAGCCAAGCCGCTCGCACTAAAGCGTTAAACGATTTTAAACTCAGTTCCGTTAGAGTTCTAGTAGCAACCGATATTGCAGCGCGTGGTATTGATATCGACGCATTGCCACACGTTGTCAATTTCGAGCTTCCAAATATTGCTGAAGATTACGTTCACCGTATCGGCCGTACCGGACGTGCAGGATGTGAGGGAGAAGCTCTCTCTCTAGTATGTGTGGATGAATTCGATTATTTACGCGGGATTGAAAAACTGATCAACAAAAAACTCGATAGCCGTATTATCGAGGGGTATGAGCCTGATCCCTCTATTAAAGCTGAACCTATTCAACGGGGTCGAGGTGGTGCAGGTGGCGGTGGAAACCGTGGCAGTAACGGTGGAGGAAACGGTGGCGGCAGTCGTGGTAGTAAGCCGACGCAAAAACGTGACGGTGGACGGCATGAACCCTCACGTCGCGACAAAGATCGACGTTATTAAGAAATTTTGCTAAATTAAGGAAAATATATCTTTTCGGGTGTAGAATAAGATATTAAATGTAGAGAGCTGAATGCTGTATGATTGTAAAGTTTTTCATTTTTTTGGTCACTTTGGCTTCATTAGCAAGTGGAGCAGCTCTCGAAAAAGTTTCCGTTCAACTGGATTGGAAATATCAGTTTGAGTATGCGGGATATATTGCTGCAAAAGAAAAAGGGTATTACCGTGATACGGGGCTTGATGTCGAACTTCGTGAATATCATGAAGGTTCCGATGTTGTCTCAGATGTATTGAGTGGCAAAACAAATTACGGTATTTATAATAGCAGCATAGTTGTTGATAATGGAAAAATCAAACCCATAGTTGTAATGGCTACCTATTTACAACATTCACCTCTAGTTCTCATCGCTCGAAAAGGGATCGATAATCCGGCTGATTTGATCGGTAAAACGATTATGGGGACAAAAAATGAACTCAAACATAGCTCTCTCTCCCTATTACTCTCGCACTTTGATATTACCTCCCAAAATACCCATTTTCTAGATCAGACTTTTAGTATAGATCCATTTATTGCCGGAAAAGTGAATGCGATGAGCGCGTATCGTTCTAATCAGCTTTATTTTCTCGACCAGATGCGCATTCCGTATGAAATTATTGATCCGATTGAATATGGCTTTGTAATGAATGCCGGCAATTTATTTACGTCTCAACAAGAGGCTATAAAACACTCTGAACGTACTCAGAAATTTATTGATGCCACCAATCGCGGGTGGAAATATGCAGCGGAACATCCGGGAGAGATGATTGATATTCTCATACGAAAATATCATGTGAAAAAGTCGCATGAGGCGCTTGCGTACGAAGCCAAAGTTATTACCAAACTGATGATGACCGATTTTTATGCTATCGGAGAGACAAATAAGGAGACAACTACTCGGCTGTATAAACAACTGCTTCGAGCAGGGGCAATTCGAGAGGATCAAAAACTTGGACAATTTTTATTTCAAGATCTAGTTGAAAGTACAAAAAAAAGTTTTCAATTAACCGAAGCAGAAAAAGAGTATTTATTACAAAAGAAAAAAATAACGATGTGTGTAGATCCTGAATGGTATCCGCTTGAAGCCATTCGAGATGGACACCATATCGGATTTGCTTCGGATATTATTAAAACGTTTGAAACTAAACTCTCAATTTCTATTGAGTTGGTTCCGACATCATCATGGAATGAATCGCTGCTCTATGCACAAAATCGTCAATGTGATATTTTATCTATGGTCGCTAAGACACCTGAACGTGAGAAATATATGGATTTTACTTCGACGTATTTGACAATACCTTATGTATTAGTAACGACGATGGAAAAACCTTTTATTGAAAATATTGATCAATTAAATGGAAAAAAAATTGGTGTGGTTAGGGGATATGAAATCCTCAATCGACTTAAAAAGCGATATCCAAATTTAACGATTGTCGAAGTCGATTCTATTAGTGATGGTCTTAAAAAAGTCGAAAATTCTCAGCTTTATGGCTATATTGACAATCTTGTTGTTTCTACCTCTTATATACAAAAAGAGTACACTGGTAGCCTAAAAGTTTCATCACGGCTTGAGGAAAAAGATGAACTGAGTATTGCAGTGCGGAATGATGAACCGTTGTTGTATAGTATTTTTCAAAAACTTATAAATCAATTAGATGAAGCAACTATGCAAAAGATTTATAATCGGTGGGCATCGACGATTGAGCAGGTAGCATGGTTTGATTATGGATTGGCATGGAAAATATTTGCAATGATATTTATCGGAATTTTAGCATTTACATGGCGCTATTTTCTCCTTAAACGTTACAATATGAAGCTTCTTGAACTCTCTATCACGGATAAACTGACAGGACTTTATAATCGACAAAAAACCGATGAAAAGTTAGTTGAAGAGCAGCAAAAAGTCGATCGCTATTCGATATATGAGTGTAGTATCATGATTGTTGACATTGACTATTTCAAGGTGGTGAATGACCACTATGGGCATCAAATCGGAGATAGTGTGTTACGAGTACTCGCTACTATTTTTCGAAATACTTTACGTCAAACGGATGTAATCGGGCGATGGGGTGGTGAAGAGTTTATTGTTATTCTTCCGCACACACCGATTAAAAAGGCCGATGCGGTTGCTGAAAATCTTAGAGAAGCAGTAGAAAATTATCCGTTTGAGTTAGAACAGGCAATAACAATCAGTATCGGTATAGGTACACTTATAAAAGGGCAGAGTGTTCACGAAACGATAGGTCATATTGATGGTGCTCTGTATGAAGCAAAAAAGTGTGGACGAAATCGAGTCTGTTGTGCAAACTAATTGATTGTTATATTTTTTGTAGATCGAAATAAGGTTGGGACTATAAATACGCTCACCGTAAATAGTGAGCGTTAAGAGAGCTGGATTATGTTCTAAAAACAGCGATTTGAGCGGTGAGTTGCTCTGTCATTTGGTGGAGATGCTCCGCTGCTGCCGCGATCTCTTCGACACTGCGTGCATTTGAGGTCGATAGTTCGTTAATGCTACCGATTTTTTGGATAATTGATTCGGTCGTTGCCGCATTATTTTGGGTTTCATTCGAGAGTTTTTCGATCGCTGTGACCGTATCGGCTAACGCTTCTACCGCTGTTTCAGTATGGTCATTGACTTCAGCAGAAGCTTGTACCAAGGTTTCGATACGTTGGGTATTGTGGTTCATTTGATCGGTGATATCGTTGATCGATTGGACGATGACATTAACTGTTGCATTGGTCTCTACGAGACTTTTTTGGGTACGCTCAGCGAGTTTTCGTACTTCATCGGCTACGACGGCGAATCCTCGTCCATGTTCACCCGCACGTGCCGCTTCGATAGCAGCATTAAGGGCGAGGAGATTGGTTTGATCGGCTATATCCGCGATAACAGTAAGAACCTGCTTCACTTGAGATGCTTCTTGAGAGAGGGAGTTGAGACGATCATTAATTTCCCCTTCCATTTGTACCGTAATAGAGAGCTGTTCGATGGTATTGTGGAGAGCTGATTGTGCCTCTTGGAGGTTTCCGCGTGCTCCAAGTGCTTTTTCACGTACACTTTGCGCTTCGAGGGCAGAGGCTTTCATTGCCTCTTTCATCTGATCCGATTCAACGGTGGTTTGAGTAACGATTTTAGCTTCCTCTTCTGCGGCTCTTCCGATAGCGAGAGTCGTAGCTGAGAGTTCAGCTGAAACAGAGAGATTTTCGCTTGATGCGGAGCGAATACCTTGGAACGCTTGACGGAGTGTGTTGACGAGTTCATTGACACTGCGACTCATTTGAGCCAATTCATCATTGCCTTCAATCTTTGTCGTACGAGTAAAATCACGATTTTGTGCGACGATAGTAATCGTCTCTTCGAGTCGTGCAATAGAGTTGGAAATATTTTGGATGATAAAGTAAAAAATTCCCATCATAATGATTATACTGAGCAACACGATAATTTCCATCGTTGTGGCATTGGAGTCGAGCGTATCAAGATTTTTAGCTACCATATTTTTAACGAGTTCACGTTGTTCTGCGATAACTTTTTTATGAGTTTCTGCCGACTCTTTGGTGATATTGGCTAGTTTTTTACCATCATCTGTATTAGCAAAGTCAGCAAGAAGCGTTTCTTGTTTATGATCTGAAAGTATTTCAAGTCGAGGCTTGTTCAGATCTTCCCATGCTTTTAAATCTGATTTGATCTGAGCTAAACGCTTTTTATTCTCTTCTGAGCGGGTCATACTTGAGAGCTTATCAAGCGCTTCATCTAGTTTATTGACTCGCTCTTGGTACTCATCTAATTTTTCTTGGGTAAAGAGGAGCTGATATCCTCGTAACTCCATCATGGCACCATTGGTATGTGCACGGATATCTCCGATCAAAACCATTCTCTCAGCCGTCTTTTTTGCGTCTTGGTTGTTAGAATACGATAAATATCCTAACGTGGCAAAGGTAACGAAGCTAAGCGCCATTAAGGCGATCAGTTTCCCTTTGATTGTGGCTAAATTGACCATTTACATCCTTATTGTTGCAATATAGTTGCAATTTTATCACAAATAACATTTAAAAATTATATAAGTAACATTTATAAATATCTCTTAATAATATTATGCAGTTTAGTAATACTTTCACTATCAAACCGTAATTTTTATTTAATGTTCAGGAGGTGGCTTCGGCTTAGACTCTATATATGATTTAGAGAGCTTTTGTAGTTCTGAATCCATGGTTTTCGGGGGTACTTTTGGAGGATGCAGGGGGAGAATGAATGCTAAAAGGATAAAGGCTAAACTAAAAATAATACCACCTAAAAGCGCTAATATAATTTTGAGTTTCTCGTCATTCATAATAACCTCCCCATTTCGGATAAGTATATTATAGCTTAAAACTTATGACAGCTTACCAGCTGAGATAAGGTGATTTACAATCTGCATATTTTTCATAACCCGATTGTAGTAAGTATAGTTTGCAGTTCCGCCATTGTAACCGCTGATGGCACAAAAGTGATCAACCCGTCTATTTTGAAGCAATACAACATAATGAGTAGCGACTTGAGCAGAGAGTTTAATATCGCCTAACAATCGTCCGGCTAATTGTACATCGCTGAGAGTATTAAGCCAGCGAAGTTTTTTAACATTTTGAGAGACATGTCGTGCGGTAGCGACTTGAATTTGCATAGGGCCAAGAGAAGCTTTAGTAAAAGATTTTTTATGTTTATAATCACCGATAGTATTTTGACCGGCATCGCTTTCCGTGATACAAATCGCACTAAGGGTATTTTCATACGTTTTACCGTTTTTATCAGGGATGGATTTCGCGATATCGCGTACGGTTTGTAATACATGGAGTTGTTTAGGGGTCATCGAATCAGCAAAAAGTGACAAAGCAAATAGTAATATTAGGGAAAGAATTCTCAAAAGTTACACCTCAAAAATGGAATGTGAAATTTTACGGTACTTCTGAGGATATAACAATGGTGTGCCCTTTCTAAATGAATAAGTTAAGAAAAAGTAATAGAAAAGGGGTGTATGCTACCCCATAGCGGGAAACAGTTGATTAAGATTGGGCTGTAATACTGTTTATAAATGCTATAATATATTACTATTGCGCTTGTTCATTTAAGTTTCAGAGTAAAAAGTTTTCTAAAAGTATCAAAAAAAAAGGTGAAAAAGTAGTCTATGAGTAAAAATGAAACATTTTTTGTCCGATTAATCATCTTCTTGATGGTTGTGATCCCTTTACATGCAGAAATTACGATTGGATTGCTTGTATCGATTGATAATAATGCGAAGCAAACTCTTCTGTACCAAAATGCTTTGGTTGTGTGTGAACCGTTCGGTATCGTAACATTGGAAAAAATGCTCTTGAGTGCTGCTTCGCCACAAGAGTGTCGATCAGCTATTGAGGCATTTTATACATCGCATCCTCATCAAAAACAATACGCGCGTGAGCATTTATTCCTTCAGCAATCGTATCATTATGAGACTATTGAGCAGGGGTGTGTATTAAATGCAAACGGACTTGAGAGCTACAGTGAGATGCTTCTTCGAGAAGGGCTGGCGTTGGTCGATCCGGCATTTAACAATAAAGAGTGGAATGCAAAACTAAAGAGAGCTGAATTTGGGGCTACAAAAGAGAAAATCGGATTGCACGAAACGTTAATTCGTAAGTGGTGTATTAAAGAAGAAAAATAGAGTTAATGCTTTTCCGTGTTGGTGGTGAGATAGATCCAGTACTCTTTATGACTTTTTCCCTGATCGAGAAAATAGAGCTGTAAGATAGCAACACGGTAGAGGGTTATGAGCATTTTGGCATAAGGAAAAGCCAATGAGAGGGCGAGCCACCAAGGTTGAACGCGCTCTCCCTTGGAGAGCATCATCTCTTCGATTCCGATGTTTTTACTCAAATAGAGTCCAAATGCGATTGAAAAGACGAAATTGAGTATCAATCCAAAAATCGCGTAGGCAAAAAAATCGGGTGAGTCGAAGTTGATCATGGTCGCTTACTCTTTGTAATTTTTGATAGCATCTTCGAGGATTTTGGTTGCGGATGCTTTGTCTTCAAACCCTTTTACTTTTACCCATTTATTAGGCTCTAACATTTTATAGGTTTCAAAGAAGTTTTTGATTTTCGCTAACGTGTGTTTCGGGATATCTCCGAGGTCTTGGATCTCTTCAAACGTAGGATCGATTTTAGAGGTTGGAACCGCAAGTAGTTTTTCATCGATTCCGCTTTCATCTTCCATAATAAGAACACCTACAAGTCGGCAGTTAGTAACACACCCCTCAACCATCGGATATTCAGTCAAGATCAAGATATCAGCAGGATCGCCGTCTTGAGAAAGGGTTTTATTGACAAAACCATAGTTAGCCGGATAATACATAGCTGAGTGCATAACACGATCAAGTACTAGCGCACCGCTCTCTTTTTCTACTTCGTATTTGATGTTTGAGCCGCAAGCAATCTCGATAATCGCTTTGACTTTATCGGGATTTTCTCCGTATGAGATTTTACTTAGATCCATAAGATACCTCTGTGTATAAAATAATGAGGCGGATTGTAACGAAAGAAACTAAAAGGTTCATTGAAACAAGCCACAGTAAATCTTTTTTAATGAACTTTATACTAAAATAGGGCATCGTGTAAAGATTACGCGTGCAAATTAAACAGGGGATAGTGAATGGCATTACTGAATAAAGTAATGAAATATTTGACAATGTTTCAATCCAAGAATGCCCCGGAATCTCAAAACTTTGCAGGTGATGCATCGCATGATCGTGCACAAGGTGCCAAAGTAGCAGCGATAGCAGCAGCATTGCACCACCATGATTTGGAAAACAATGATGTACGAGCAAAAGTAGCGGCGATTGCGGTTGCATTGCACCATCATGAAATTGAAAATTCTCAAAATGGTGGAATGTTAGGAATTGCGGCACTCGTAGCTGCAATTCACCACCGTAACAAACTAAAGAAGTAGGGATTACGTAAATGGCAAAAAAATACATCGATGTGATGGACACCACGTTCCGTGACGGCTTTCAGTCCGTATTCGGGGGTCGGGTGTTGATGGAAGATTTCTTTCCTGCGGTCGAAGCGGCTGCGGAGGCGGGAATCCGACATTTCGAATTTGGAGGCGGAGCACGTTTTCAAAGCCTTTTTTTCTATCTAAATGAAAATGCATTTGACATGATGGATCGTTTCCGTGCCATCGTGGGACCGGACGCAAATCTTCAAACCCTTGCACGTGGGGTAAATACTGTTATGCTCGATACGGGCAGCCGTGAAATGGTAGATTTGCATGCCAAAATGTTCAAAAAGCACGGAACAACAACAATCCGTAACTTTGATGCTCTCAATGATGTCGAAAACCTCAAATACTCGGGTGAGCGAATCGCATATCATGGGTTGAAACATGAAGTCGTTGTAACGATGATGGATCTTCCTCCGGGATGTGTGGGTGCACATGATGTTGCATTCTATGAAAAAACACTTCGTGAGATTTTGGATTCAGGTATTCCATACAGCTCTATCTGTTTTAAAGATGCAAGCGGTACATCAAGCCCTCAAAAAGTGTATGAAACCTTACAGATGGCTCGTAAATTAGTTCCTGAGGGGACACATTTGCGTCTTCATACACATGAAACGGCAGGAGTCAGTGTAGCGTGTTATCTTGCAGCACTTGATGCAGGAGTAGACGGTATCGATATGGCGGCAGCTCCGGTAAGCGGTGGTACGTCACAACCTGATATTTTGACGATGCTTCATGCGACGAAGGGGATGAATTACGATCTTGGTGGGCTTGACATTGAAAAAATCCTCAAATACGAAGATGTATTAGGTGATTGCCTTAAAGATTACTTCATGCCACCGGAAGCAACACAAGTTTCGCCTCTCATTCCGTTCTCCCCGATGCCGGGAGGCGCACTGACTGCTAATACTCAAATGATGCGTGATAACAATATGTTGGATCGTTATCCTGAGGTTATCCGCGCGATGCGTGAAGTGGTTGAAAAAGGGGGATACGGCACGTCTGTTACTCCGGTATCTCAGTTCTATTTCCAACAAGCGCTGAACAATGCCCTTATGGGACCATGGAAAAAAATCGCACCGGGTTATGGAAAAATGGTATTAGGCTACTTCGGTAAAACCCCTACTGCTCCTGATGCTGAAGTGATTCGTATTGCAGCGGAACAACTCAAGCTCGATCCGACAACGGACAATGCAATCGATATTGCCGATCGTGATGAGACAAAATCAATCGCTTACTGGACTAAAAAGTTGAGTGATGAGGGTATTGAAGCGACGGATGAAAATATTTTCATCGCCGCGTCATGCGATGTCAAAGGGATTGCATTCCTCAAAGGGGAAGCAACCGTAAATGTCCGAAAAAATAGCCCGAAAACGGCAGAATCAAAACAACCAAATCAATCAAATCAGGAGAATTTCACAATGGCAAATGGAACGTACACAGTAATCGTAGACGGACAACAATATAACGTACAAATCGTAGATGGCAATGCAAATGTTCAATCAGTATCAGTAGCAGCACCGGTTGCTCCGGTAGCAGTAGCCCAAGTGGCAGCACCCGTTGCAGCGGCACCAGTAGCCAATGCAAACGCAATTTGTGCAGAACTTCCTGGTTCAGTATTTAAACTCGTCGCTGCAGTCGGTGACAGTGTTAACGCTGGCGATAAAATTATGATTCTTGAAGCAATGAAAATGGAGATCGATGTTGTCGCTCCGCGTAACGGGAAAATAACATCAATCAGTGTCAATGTTAACGATAAAATCGAAGCAGGTCAAGTATTGGCAGTAGTCGAATAACTCTTTTTAACCTCTCCCTTACCTTGGGAGAAGCTTCGTTGATTCCTCATCCATTTTTTCTATAATCAAGGCTAGAATATTTTCACTTTTTGTTTTATCGATAAATCCGTTAGCTCCTAAAGAGGCGGCTTCACGTTTGTTATTATCACCGGTCATAGAACTGTTGACAATAATAGGGATCGATTTGGTCAAAGGATTGGCTTTAAGCGATTGAATAACAGTAAAGCCCGACATCTCAGGCATTTCAATATCAGTGATGATGGCAGGGATTGAAGCAGGATCTGGGTGTCTTGCAATAAATTCAACTAAATCTCGACCATTGTTAAAAATTTGAAACCCGACATGAGCATGCTCAAAAATTTGACGAAGATGGCGTTGCGCTGTCTTAGAATCTTCAGCAATCAATACAACACCGTGTTTAAGCTTATCAGGCATTGCGAGATTATGAAGTGCTTTAGTTGCATTATCAACATTAACCATCGCCTGAGGAATAACATCGGCTAAAAGTTTTTCATAATCAAGTACTAAACATAAACTTCCATCATCAAGTCGAGTATCGTTGATTACCAGCCCATCATCTCCCAAACGGTAGCTGTCCGGTGAGTGCATCTCATTCCAGTTCTTTTTGATAACGCGGTAGGCAAACATAATACGGATGCCGATCACAATGCCGTTAAAATCACAGATGAGAAGGTTGGATAGTTTACGTTTATCTTCTGCTAATTCAACCCCCAGCCATCTTGGCAGATTTAGGATAGGGATTTGGAGTTCACGCAAAACGATTGTTCCTTCTAATAAAGGATGCGCTCCGGGAATTTGGGTTAGATGGTGACGTTTCGACTCAACCACTTCACGTGTCTTGAAAACATTAATAGCATAGTACGGAGACTCTTCTGCCGCATCAATTTTAAAAACTAGTAATTGTACTTCATTGTTTTTAGCTAAGTTTGTGGCGGCATCGACGTGTTCTAAAAGAGACATAGTGACCTCGAAATATTTATATTCCTTAATGATATCCAATTCGTAGGTTTTTTTTACTAAAAACTAAAGGGTGTGAAGGGTAAAATGTGCTAATTATGCTAAATTACTCTTATTATATGAAAGAAAATTTATTAAAATGAATTTGACAACTGTGTGTCCTCTTGATTGTTATGATGCGTGTCGTGTAGTTATTGATGAAAACGGCAAGCTAAAGGGGGATAAAGCACACCCGATAACGAGAGGCTATTTATGTCCGAATCTCAACCATTTTAATCAAGAAATACGTTTGTTATCCCCAACGTTTCGAGGTGAAGAGATTTCGATCGAGCGTGCGGTTGAATTATTGATCGAAACATTAAAAAACTCAAAACCATCCCAGACTCTTTATTATCGTGGAAGCGGGAATGTGGGGTTGATGCAGCATTCGTGTGAGCATTTTTTCGCCGGGGTCAAGGCGGTCGGTACTTCAGGAAGTTTATGTGACGGTGCGGGAGAAGCGGGTGTGTTAGCGGGACGGGGAAGTAATGAAGTCCTCTCACCATTGATGCTAAACGAAAGTGAAGTGGTGATTGTATGGGGTCGAAATCCCCATACGACCCATTCTCATTTGCTCCCTTTTTTGGAGGGAAAAAAAATTATTGTGATCGATCCCGTGAAAACGGCGATGGCACACAAATCGGATATCCATATTCAGATCAAACCTCACGGGGATTTGCAACTGGCAATCTTGTTGAGCCGTTTTGCCATTATCGAAGGGTTACATGACGAAGAATTTTTAGAAGAGCACGCGAGTGGCTATAACGATTTTTACGAGTTAACTCAGAGTGTTCGGATTAAATCAACTTTGGATGCTATCGATGTTACTTTGGGAGAAATCGGATCAATTCTCGAAATGATAGAGGGGAAAAAGACGGCGATTTTAGTCGGTGTCGGGGTTCAAAAATGCCGTAACGGTGCCGATGTCCTCCGTGCTATTGACGGTTTCGGGGCGGTAATGGGACTGTTTGGGAAACGTGGGTGCGGAGTAAGTTATGTGGGAAATTCGCTGAGTAATCTTGAATTGCCATTTAAAACGGTAGAAAATCGTGTTAGTAAGCCGACTGTTGATTTTTCAAAGTATAATTGTGTTTTCATTCAGGGATCGAATCCTTTGGCTCAAATGCCTAGCAGTGATAGTGTGAGAAGATCATTTGAGAATGCAGAATTTAGTGTCTATTTCGGGCTATATGCAAATGAAACATCACGTTCGTCCGATTTGGTGATACCGGCGAAAACTTTTTTGGAAAAAAATGATTTTCGAAGTTCATACGGCGATTACACGTTGCATGAGATGCCGCAACTGATAGAGAGTTGTATCGGGATTAGCGAATATGAGTTGACACGTCTATTATGTGATGCCTTTGGCATTGTAGTCGAAACCGAAGCATCTTATTTGGAATTTTTTCGCAATCAAATCGAGTTTCACGATGGGGTAGGATATCGTCCAAATGCTCCTGAAATTCCCTATGAAGAGGGATTTGTTAACGGTGAATTTGAGTTCTTGGACGAGGTCGATTTGGAAATGGATACGGGTGAGGGATTTTATCTCATAACCTCCAAATACTCCAAAGGGCTTAATTCACAGTTTAAGAGAGCGGAAGGGGTCTATCTCAACCCTGAAGCGGGGTTTGATGAGGGGGAGTTTGTCCAGCTCTCATC
>NZ_JAFLKV010000092.1:17699-26364 GCF_019163035.1 Sulfuricurvum sp. | reverse complement strand
ATGAATTTTTGCCGCTTCAAAAGCGCTCAAAACCATTTGTGCACACGCTTGTTGTTTTACCGGCCCCAGTGCCACTTTTTCACGGAGCTTTACTGCCGCACTCTGAGCATAGTCGAGTGATTCGCCTTTGATCATCTCGGTAAACATCGATCCCAAAACTACCGTATCATGGCAACCGTTGGTGGCGTACCCGACATTTTCGAGGATATCGTTTTTCGCATCGAGATAAAAAATGACGAACTCACCGCTTTGTTCCGAATGTCCTACGCCGACACCGCTTGGGTTTTCGAGCGGACCGTAGTTGCGAGGGTGCATGAGATGCTCGATGATCTCTTGATTTAGATTATTTTCCATTTGATTATTATAACGCAGGTTGAACCTCTTTGTAAGAGTCCTCACCGTACAATCGCACTATGAAAACCATAACCCCTGAAACCCTCCGTTATTTACCCACTACCCGTGCCGAAATGGACGCACGGGGCTGGGATCGCTGTGACGTAATTCTCATTAGTGGTGATGCCTACATCGATTCGCCCTTTATCGGAGTTGCCGTGGTGGGACGGATATTGGAACGGGAAGGTTATCGTGTCGGGATTATTGGACAGCCCGATATCACTACGGATGATGTGATGCGTTTAGGGGAACCGAAACTTTTTTGGGGGGTGAGCGGCGGGAGCGTCGATTCGATGGTCTCCAACTATACCGCAACTAAAAAATTCCGCAACAGTGACGACTACACCCCCGGCGGTGTCAATAACGCACGACCCGATCGTGCGACACTGGTCTACACCAACCTGATCCGCAAATATTTCAAAAACACCGTCCCTATCGTGTTGGGAGGGATCGAAGCGAGTTTGCGCCGTGTTACCCATTATGACTACTGGACGAACAAACTGCGCAAACCGATCCTATTTGACTCCAAAGCCGATTATCTGATTTACGGAATGGGGGAGGGGGCGATTGTGGCTCTGCCTAAAGCGTTAGCCGCGGGTGAATCTCCCCACACCATTCGAGGAGTGTGTTATATCGCCAAAGAGCCGCGTGAGGGGTATTTGACGTTGCCATCTCATACAGAGTGTTTGGAAAACAAAGAGCGTTATATCGATCTTTTTGATGCGTTTTACAACCATAACGATCCCATCTCGGCAAAAGGGCTGTGTCAAGAGGTAGACGGACGATACGCGATCCAAAACCCTCCTGCCGATTATCTGGATGAAAATGAGATGGACGCGGTAAGTGCACTCCCGTTTACTCGTGAACTTCACCCCTATCATCGACCGCAAGGTGCTGTGAAGTGTCTGGAGACGATCAAATTTTCCATCATGACTCATCAGGGGTGCTGGGGAGAGTGTAATTTTTGTGCCATCGGCGTTCATCAGGGGCGAACCATCCGAACCCGTAGTGAAAGCTCGATTTTAGCCGAAGCGACGCAGTTTACCGAATACAAGGATTTCAAAGGGATCATCAGCGACGTCGGAGGCCCTACGGCGAACATGTACGGCTATGAATGTGCTAAAAAACTCAAACACGGAACGTGCGATCATCAGCGGTGTGTTGATGATACCCATCTGTGCAAATCGATGAAGGTCGATCACACCCGTGTTATAAACCTCTTGCGTCGTCTGCGAGAAGTGCGAGGGATCAAAAAAGCGTTTGTCGCTTCGGGGGTACGGTACGATCTGATCAACGAAGACAAACGTCAAGGGTATGAGTACCTCAAAGAGATGGTGAAACATCACATCTCAGGACAGATGAAAGTCGCCCCAGAGCACACCTCTGATCATGTCCTCCATCTGATGAACAAACCGGGGAAACAAACGTTAGTCGATTTTAAAAAGCTGTATGACCAGCTTAACCGCGAAGAGGGAAAAAAGCAGTTCTTGACCTACTATCTCATCGCCGCCCATCCGGGGTGTACCGAGAAAGACATGCACGATCTCAAACGTTTTACGAGCGACGAATTAAAGATGAATCCTGAACAAGCGCAGGTCTTTACCCCGACCCCGGGAACGTATTCGGCAGTGATGTACTACACCGAGATGGATCCGCAAACGCGTAAAAAAATCTTCGTCGAAAAAGATACGGCACGCAAAGAGAAACAAAAACAGATCGTCGTTGCCAAAGACAATTTTAAAAGCGGGTTTGGGAGTTAGGAATAGTATGAAATTATATAGATTTAGACAATTGACCACATGTGAAGAATTTTGTAGAGTTGTAGAGATTATCAAAACAGGAGAATTTTGGTGTTCCAAATTTTCTGAAATGAATGACCCTATGGAAGGTGTCTATTATACACCGAATAGTGGCATAATAGATGAGATATATAATGAAAAAAATAAGAGAAAAATCTGCTCTTTTTCTAAAATACAAGGATTTGAGAACCCTGCAATGTGGGGATATTATGCAGGAGGGTTTAAAGGTATTGCTATAGAGATTGAAGTGGAAGAAACAGATGAAATAAAACGTGTTAATTATGTTGCAGAAACGCCTTCGACTTCGGATATTGATACTATCTTAACGACAAAACTGAAGGTTTGGGAATGTGAATATGAATACCGGTTTATAAAAAATGTAACGTCAAATAAAAATAAAATAGGAACAATTACAAAAGTATATTTAGGTAATCCTTATGGAGACCTTGTCAATACTGATAAGATTTTGAATGATAACCCAACTTTACAGATGTATAAAAAATTTAAAGATGAACTTGAAGAATTTTTGAAAAAGAGTGAGATTCCATATGCAAATGTTGTTATAATAGATAATAAGGTGCTGGAAAACAATTGAGTTAAAATAAGATAAAATGTTTAACAAGAAAAAAAAAGGGTTGAATCATGATAAGTTTATCTATTCAAGAACCGAAAATCGAGCATTTTTTTAAACATTCACAAGAAGAAATGATCAAAGCATTGCGCTTTATCGTTGAGCATGAAATCGATTATGTCGAATCCTCATACGAGCTTTCGACTGAACAAAAAAAAGAGCTTTCATCACGTATCGAGTCGTATCACAATGATCGTTCCATAGGAAAATCATGGAGTGACATCAAGAACTCATTACTCCATTAAATGTTGGAAGTTAAACTACATCCGAAAGCCCAAGAGGATTTAGCTGAAGCACTCGATTACTACACCTCTATAGATCAACCAATCAAAAATAAATTTATCGATGATTTGGATTTGACATTCGGCAAAATTCAAAAGTATCCAAAGCTATATCCCTATGAGACAGCAACAGCTCAAAAAGTTCTGTTAAAAAAATTCCCCTATATCGTGTTATATGAACATTTTGAAAATGTCGTTATGATTTTGGCTATTTTCCATACTAAGAGACATCCGAGTATTTTAGATAAAAGAAAATAATTGCTAGGTTTTTTTTAAAAGATGACGTTCGTGGTGAGCTTGTCGAACCATGAACTACACACCCTTCGACAAGCTCAGGGCGAACGGGATAAAATAAGTGGAACAATTTTTGCGCTCTTACCTCTCTTTTAGCTTTTATAACCTACAATAACCACTTCAAACTCAATACTACGGAACCTATTTGCGAATCGATAAATTTTTAAACGCCGTTAATCTGACCAAACGCCGTGCTGTCGCTCAGGATATGATCGGTGAGGGTGTCGTCTACATCAACGATAAAGCGGTGAAGCCTGCTAAAAACGTGGCGGTAGGGGACATTATCACCCTCGTGTATCTCGAAAAACAGATGCGCTACGAAGTGCTCGCCATCCCGAGTATCAAATCGACCCCGAAGTCTCAACAGCATCTCTACATCAAGGAACTCTCATGAACGCCACCAAAGCCGATTTTGAAGCACTCTTTGAACATCGACTGAGCGATGAGGAGATGCGGGAGTTTTTGCTCTCGTTATCCCTCAATGCGCAGACCTCTTCGGAGATGATCGCAACTGCCGCAGAGGTAATGCGTACCCACTCGATCATCCTCGAAGTCCCCGCTGAACTTAAACCTAAACTGATCGATGTGGTCGGGACGGGGGGAGACAAGAGCGGGAGTTTTAATGTCAGCTCCACCGTCGCCCTCGTCCTTGCCGCATCGGGAGCCTACGTCGCTAAACACGGGAACCGTTCTATCACTTCTAAATCAGGAAGTGCCGATGTCCTCGAATATCTGGGTGTTAAACTTGATCTCTCTTTGGAGAAGAGTTCGACGCTTCTTCAAGCGTGCGGTTTTACCTTTTTGTTCGCCCAATACCACCATCCGGCGATGAAGTTCATTATGCCGATCCGCCGTTCGATCCCTGAGAAAACGATTTTCAATATCTTGGGACCTCTCACTAATCCCGTGGGGCTTTCTAAAATCCTCCTCGGGGTATTTGATGAGGTGTTTGTCCCTAAAATGGCGGAAGCGGCACGTGAGTTGGGGATGCAATCGGCTATCGTGGTGAGTTCACGTGAAAAGATGGACGAGATCAGCATCAGCGACATCACCTATGCGGGACACCTCAAAAACGGGGTGATAGAGTATTTTGAGATTGATCCGCAGATGTTGGGGATCAAAAAAGCTCCGTTTGAAGCGATTCTCGGCGGGGAAGCGGAACGAAATGCCGAGATCCTCACCGATATTTTAAACAACCGCGCCACCGACGCGCAACGGGATATGGTGCTGATCAATGCTGCATACGCTCTCGTGGCGGAGGGGATGGCACGGGATGCCCAAGAGGGGCTAGAGATCGCTCGTGATACGCTGCTCAGCGGCAAAGCTTCAGAGAAACTCAAACAAATCGTATCGGTATCGTCTAAACTATGATGAAACTCATCCAAGCCGAATTAGCGTCATTGTGCGAACGCATCACCCAAGAGCTTCCTCAGGGGGGTGTTGTGATCTTGCAGGGGGATTTGGCGAGCGGTAAAACAACCTTTACGCAAAGCTTCGCCCGCTATCTCGGATTGGAAGATGCGGTTACGTCACCGACTTTTTCACTTCAGCAGGTGTATGGAGATCGTTTGTTTCATTATGATCTCTATAATTACGGTTTCGAGAAGTTTCTATCGCTAGGGATGATGGAAGAGTTAGAGCGTGCGGGGTATCATTTGATCGAGTGGGGAGATGAGACGTTGATCGGATGGCTCAAACGTGCCGGTATCGATACCGTTGTTTTAAAAATTACCAAATGCGACGAACAATCGCGATGTTATGAGGTGCAGTGTGCATGAATTGAAAATTGAAAATCTGGTCAAAACGATCAAAAACCACGAAATCGTTCGCGGTATCAGTATGGAGTTACATACGGGTGAAGTGGTCGGGCTTTTGGGACCCAACGGTGCTGGGAAAACGACGACGTTTTATATGGTGTGCGGTTTGATCGAAGCAACCGATGGAAAAGTGTACATCGACGGGGAGGATGTCTCTCATTTGCCGTTGCACAAACGCTCCCGTATGGGGATCGGTTATCTGCCTCAGGAAGCATCGATTTTTAAAGATTTGACGGTGGAAGAGAATCTCATCATCGCCGCGCAAGCAGGGGATTTGGATAAAGAGATGGCGGAAAAACGGATCGAGGAGCTCTTAGAGATGTTTAATATCGAGCCGATCCGTAACCGTCGAGGGATCAATCTATCAGGTGGGGAACGCCGTCGTGCCGAAATCGCCCGCGCGTTGGTCAACAAACCCCGTTTTTTACTCCTTGATGAACCGTTTGCGGGGGTTGATCCTATCGCGGTAATGGACATCCAAAGTGTCATTTCCCAACTCGTGGAATACGGAATCGGAGTGCTGATTACCGACCATAACGTCCGTGAAACGTTAGCGGTATGTGATCGTGCCTACGTTATCAAAAGCGGTGAGTTGCTCGCTTCTGGAACGAGTGATGAGATTGCTAACAACCCGGATGTGCGTCAGCATTATCTCGGTGAATCGTTCAAGTTCTAATATCGTATGTTACGGGTCAAAACAAACGTTGAGCTAAAAAACAAGCTCTCTAACACCCTACGCAACTGGCTTCCGATTTTGCAATCGAGCCTGAGTGATTTGGGTGAAGCGATGTCGCCGTTTGTTGAGGGTAATCCCCTAATCGATATCAAATCGGGATATGAAGAGTCTTTTGAATCTCGTATCCCGAAAAAAATTCAGTACGGCTACGTCCAAAATTCTCACAGTGAAGCGATTGAAGCGCTGACGGTTCAAAAAAGAGGTTTGTTTGAAATCCTCGAAGAACAGACGGACGGTTCTTTGTTCCCCACGCCGATCTCACAGCTTATCGCTCACCATGTTATTGAAAACCTCGATGAGGGGGGATATTATGAGGGAGATAGCGAAGCCTTTTGTGTAGCACAGGGAATTACGCTTGAGCAGTTTGAAAAAATCCGTCTCCGTTTTATCCATGTTGAACCGGTCGGTATCGGGGCGCGCGATGTGAGCGAATCGTTTTTGTTTCAACTCGAATCTGCCACGATCAGTGACGCGGGATACACCCTTGCACGTGAGATGATTACCCATTTGGATGAATTGGGTCGATTCCGTAAAGATAGCTCGTTTGATGAAGCGATGAAAGTGGTCGGGAGTTTTAAAAATCCCCCCGCTATCGATTATTTGGAAGACTCACAGCAGGTGATTCCCGATCTTATGATTTACAACGATCCCGAAGAGGGGATTGAAGTACGGATTAACGATAAATACTACCCGAGTGTGATGATCGATTCGGCTTACGGTGTCGATCATCCGTTCGTTCGTGAAAAACTCAAAGAGGCTAAAAGCCTTGTCGATGCGTTAGAGATGCGAAAAGCAACCCTCTATAAAGTGGGGTTGATGATCGTCGAGTATCAGTATGATTTTTTCACCGGCGGAGCGATTAAACCGCTGACTCTTAAAACACTCGCGGATGAATTCGGCCATAACCCCTCCACGATATCACGTGCCATTGCCAACAAATACATTGCCTGTGATCGCGGCATTTATCCGATGAAAGATTTTTTCACCACCGCTATCGATGAAGATGTCTCCAATGCCGCGATCAAAGATTATGTGGCGGAACTGGTAAAAGCGGAGTCACACAAAAAGCCCCTCAGCGATATGAAGCTCCTTGAACTGATCCAAGACAAATTCAAAATCACGATGGTTCGCCGCACCATCGCAAAATACCGTAAACAGCTCAATATCGCTGGATCAAGCGAGCGTAAACAACTCTATCTTTTAGGTCGGTAGTGAAAGAGATACAAGCGTATTTGGACGCTGAGGTGGAAGCTCGTAATTGCAGTGATGAACTCTGTATCGAGCGTCCTGACCCGCTTATGGTAGCACGTACCACTATGGATCAGCACCATGCCCTCACGTGCGCACTTTTCGCCTACGGTAATGTCAAAGCGATTGTGGCTTTTCTCTCCTCGTTGGATGATGATTTGATCGATACCGATGAAGAATCGTTGCGTCAGAGATTAGAGGGGAAATACTACCGTTTTCAAAGCAATGAAGATATCATCCAATGGTTTATAACACTTCAAACTCTTCGTGGTATCGGAGGCGCCGAGCAGATATTTATGCAGGGATATTCTAACGGGTTGCTTGAGGGGGTAACTTCGCTCATTAGTACCCTCTATGATATTAATCCTTACCGGTCCAAAGGATATGAGTTTTTGATCGGCAAATCGATCACCTCTATCGCCAAATCCTCTGCGATGAAGCGGTGGATGATGTATCTGCGGTGGATGGTACGGCATAATGAACTCGATATGGGGTTGTGGAGCGGAGTGCGTGCAAACGATCTGATTATGCCGCTCGATACTCACACGTTTCACGTTTCACGCCGCTTAGGGCTACTGGAACGCTCTGTATGTGATATGCGAGCTGCATTGGAGTTGACCGAAACCCTTAAACGATTTGACCCTCACGATCCGCTGAAATACGATTTTGCCCTCTATCGGATTGGGCAGGAAAAACAGCTAGAGATAGATTGTGGTACAATCTCGTCCATAAAATTGAATTGTAAGAAGTTTATCCCCTAATGAAAAAAATTTTAATCGTCAGTGACGGAGCTATCGGGCAACACTTTATAGAGCGTGTTATCGGTACGTATACCACTGAAAATCTTTATTATGTCGTTCAAACCAGTGATAAAATTTTCGAAGGATACAACCCTGCACGGTATAAATTTTTTCAATTCGATCCTACCAGTTTTTATAAAATTTCAAATCTTTTGAAGATGGATTTCTGGCAAGTAGTTTTGGTGATGGAGAACCAAAGCGATTTGGATCATACGATCAAAAATATCCGCTTGTATAAACCCTCCCTCCGTATTATCGCCCTCGATTTGTGGAATACGATCAGCCCCTCTGATGATATAGAATGGGTTAATATCCAAGAACTGGTTGCCGCCAACATGATCGACTATCTTCCGAATATCCCTGTTTTGGCCAAAAATATTGGGTTGGGTTCGGGTGAGATCATGGAAGTTCTCGTTCCGTTTGGGAGTTCGTTTGTCTACCGCCACATCGGTTCCATCGAGCAAAAAAACTGGAAAATCGCGGCTATTTACCGAAACCGCACCCTCATTATTCCGAGCGATAATAAGATGATTCAACCCAATGATACGTTGGTATTGGTAGGTGATCCTGCCGTTCTTCGTTCCATCTATCGGGCGATCAAGCGCGAACTCGGACAGTTTCCGGCACCGTTTGGCTCTAAAATTTATCTCTATATCGATATGCGTA
>NZ_JAFLKV010000092.1:0-17599 GCF_019163035.1 Sulfuricurvum sp. | reverse complement strand
GGACAGTTTCCGGCACCGTTTGGCTCTAAAATTTATCTCTATATCGATATGCGTATCGAAAAAACATCCGCGATTATGGCACTGGTGAGACGAAGTATTTTCATCCAAAAGAAACTCCGACAGCAGTTGATTATTAAAGTGATCAACCCAGGCGATATCGATGTCCTGCGGATGATTAAGGCTTCGGTACAAAAAGAGGTTACGATTGATATCGATTACAGTGCACTTCCGGAAGAGGGGATTATCCTCAACGACATCAAAAAATACCATATCGGTCTCTTTTTAGTCTCTCATAGAGCGTTTTCGATAAAATCGATTCGCAAAAAACTATATGCGGGAAATGTACCGGTGTTGAAGCTCTCTGAGCGCTCTTTTTCATCCCTAAAAGAGAGTGTGGTCATTTTGAGCGAAGAGGGGCATATCGAAAATATTTCGACGACGATCTTTGACGTCTCGTCCCAATTCGGATTTAATCTTGAACTTATGAATTACAGCAATGAAGAGGGCTCACACAAGCAAGAGGTGATTGAACACTTTAATAACCTCTCCGCTATTTTCTCCAAATCGATTCACGTCTCTACCCAAGAGAGTAATCCGATCCGTGAGCTGTGTGAGAGAGATAATTTTCTCCATGTCCTGCCATTTACGACTAAAATGTTTATCAACCCGTTCATGGCCTATTTTTCGACCGATCCTGAAGTGCTCTACCGCAAACTCGGACGCTATCACCAGCTTTTCATTCCTACACAAATTTAGCCCCTGACAAGAGGGTTTTAAGTGATCTTTTTGTAATATATATCTCATACCGTAACAACTTAATTATCAGGTTTTTCTATGACGATATCTATCAATCTTAACCGTGTTATTGACGACTCTTATCCTATCCATATCGGTGCGTTGAGCGAGATAAAATTTGAGGGGAAAGTGGTTGTTTTAACCAACCCGAAAGTGGCAGGACTGCACCTACAAACCCTCCTCGCAAAATTGAGTGCCAAAGAGGTCTATGTTGTTACCATCCCCGATGGGGAACACTACAAAACGTTAGAGACGATTGAGACTATTTTGGATCGGATGTTTGATCACCGTTTGAATCGTAAATCACTTTTGGTCGCCTTCGGCGGCGGTGTGATCGGTGATATGGGAGGATTTGCGGCGAGTCTCTACAATCGCGGAATCGATTTTATCCAAGTCCCGACAACCCTTCTATCGCAAGTCGATGCGAGTGTCGGGGGAAAAACAGGGGTCAATAACCGATACGGCAAAAATCTTATCGGGGCATTTCATCAACCACGCGCCGTATACATCGATCCGAGTTTCCTCACAACACTCCCTTCTCGTGAGTTTGGGGCAGGGGTAGCTGAGATTGTTAAAATGGCAGTGACGTTTAACGCACCATTTTTCGAGTGGCTAGAGATAAACGACTTGCGCGAGGGAGATAATCTTCTGGTTGCAATAGCGAAAGCGGTCGAGACGAAAGCAGGTGTGGTCGAAGAAGATGAGAAAGAGCAAGGGCTTCGTGCAGCTCTCAACTACGGGCATACATTTGGTCATGTGATCGAAAATGAGACGAAATATGAAACATACCTGCACGGTGAGAGTGTGGCTATTGGAATGGTAATGGCAAATGTCTTGGCGTGTGAAGCAGGATTGATGACGCATGAGGAAGCCGCTCGTGTTAAAGCTCTTCTTGCTCGATATGATTTGCCTCTTACCTATCCGATCAGTGATGTTGAGAAATTTTACCAAACCTTTTTCTTGGACAAAAAAAGTGGTGACAGTGCCATCACTTTTATTCTTCCGCGCAGTATCGGCGGGGTTGAGATAACTGACAAAATCGATGTTGCAATGGTGAAAAAAGTATTATCTACGTTTCAAGGATTGGGCGCGTGAGAATCTACCGATCTCTTTTAATAGCACTTTGTTTAACTTCCTTAGCTCTTTATGGGGCAAAAAAAGATGTGCAAGCCCCGCAAGAAGATAAGATTGAACTTCCTAAAGAGGTTCAAATTGAAAATGCGAAAGAAGAACTTTCCAAAATTCAAAAAGAGCTTTCTCGGGGCAATAGTATCTGGCTCAAAAGCTATAACTCTTATATGGCATACCAAGAAGCTCGAAAGAGTCTTCGAGATGTCAAATATCGGATAGATGAGCTCGAAAACCGTTCTTCGAATGTTGAACGAAAGTTGGAAATCGAGGCGCTTCAAGCAAAACAAAAAGTATTAACCGAACAGATTGATCTGCTCAAAGCACAAGGGGCTTCTCCGTTTGTTTCACTACTAAAACCTGATGAAGCGGGAGCGCTTCCGACGATTACAAACCCTTTTGAAATCGTGACGGGGCTCTCGTATGTCAAGCGGATCAACAGTCAGTACGGCGATTACGTATTGCGTGAAGAGGAGTTGCAGGAGCTTATTAAATTGTTAGAGCGACAAGTTGTCGTCTACAAAGAGATTATTAGACTCGATTCCAAAGCCGATTACGAGGTGGAACTTGAAGCGACACTGTTGCAGGTTGAAAAGTTTAAACTAGCTCTTGAGACGCTTGTCTCAACCGCAAGTGTGTATGAAAAACGGATAGAATCAACCGAAGCCAAAATCAACAAAGAGATCAAAGATCAAATCTATAAATTGCTGAATATCACGATGATAGTTGGTTTCTTATTTGTGATTTCATTTGCTTTTAAACGGGTTATTAAGCACTATATCATGGATAATGAGCGGTTTTATACTGCCAACAAAATTGTTACTTTTATCAATGTGACACTGATCGTTTTGATTTTGATGTTTAGCTACATCGATAATGTCGGCTATTTGGCTACGGTGCTCGGATTCGCTTCCGCCGGTTTGGCGATTGCGATGCGTGACTGGTTTATGTCACTGCTGGGATGGCTGGTGATTATTGTCGGTGGTTCTATCCATGTGGGAGATCGTGTTCGGTTTGAGAAAGACGGGATGGTCTATCTTGGGGATGTGTTAGACGTATCGATGCAGCGGATAACGCTTATGGAGGATGTCACTTATACGACGATTCTAACCAATCGCCGTGCCGGTCGGATTATCTTTGTTCCGAACAACTATATTTTCACCTCGATGATCGCCAACTATACCCACGGTTCGTTAAAGACCGTTTGGGACGGGATCGATATTATTATCACGTTCGATTCCGATCATAAAAAAGCGGCTCATTTGGTGAAAGAAATTTGCCGCAAATACTCCAAAGGGTACACCGATATTACCCGTAAGCAGATTAACAAACTGCGTGATCGTTACAGTCTCAAAAACAGCAATGTCGAACCGCGTGTCTTTACCTTTATAGAGCCGAACGGGATGAAAATTAGCGCATGGTATCTGACCAATGCCTATGCAACATTAACGTTGCGCAGTACCATTTCGGGTGATATTATCGATGCGTTTAATGCGGAGCACGATATTACGATTGCCTATCCGACGCAGACCTTTTATACCGCTCCGATACCTCCGAAATCACCTCCGCCTATGGATGTGTAATGAAACCGAAAGTCTATTTTAAAACCTTCGGCTGTCGAACCAACCTCTTTGATTCCCAAGTGATGATGGGGGCGCTGAACGATTACGACGTAACGGAAGACGAGAGCCAAGCGGACATCGTCATCGTCAACTCCTGTACGGTCACGAACGGTGCCGATGTGAGTGTCCGAGGGTATATCAACCAAATGGACAAGCAAGGCAAAAAGCTCTTTCTAACGGGATGCGGTGCTCATACCAAAGGAGAATCTCTTTTCGGAGCGGGGAAAATCCAAGGTGTCTTTGGACCCTCGGAGAAGATGAAGATCAATGCACTTCTATCATCTGAGAGCCGTTTTTATGAGATCGGTGATCTAAATTACATCGACGATGCGATTGTCGATGAGTTTGTCGGAAAATCGCGTGCGTTTATCAAGATCCAAGAGGGGTGCAACTTTCGGTGCAGTTACTGTATTATCCCTTTTGTACGCGGCGATGCTCGAAGCATGGACGAAGCTAAAATCATTGAGCAGGTATCACGTTTGGCGAGTAACGGCTTTGGGGAGTTTGTTCTCACGGGGACGAACGTCGGAAGCTATGGGCAGGGTGAGGGGCGCAATATCGCCGAACTCATGAAAAAAATGTCGCTGATCCGAGGCGTTCGACGTATTCGTGTGGGGTCATTGGAGCCGATCCAAATCAATGAGGCGTTTCGGGAAATTTTGGATGAACCGTGGCTGGAGCGTCATCTGCATATCGCGATTCAGCATAGCTCGGATGAGATGCTTCGTCTGATGAACCGTCGTAATCGGCATAAAAACGATGTCGAATTGTTCGGTATGTTAAATGCCAAAGGGTTTGCCCTTGGAACCGATTTTATTGTCGGGCATCCGGGAGAGAGTGACGCGATTTGGGCTGAGGCGATGGAAAATATCGCTCATCTTCACCTAACCCATATCCACCCCTTTACCTACTCCAAACGTGACGGAACACCGAGTGCGACGATGAAACCGCAAGTCAATGGTGCCGTATCGGCGAAGCGAATGGTGGAACTCAATGCGTTGATTAAATCCAATAATCGTCAATTTCGGGAGAAAATGAAACCTATTCCATTGGAGGTTTTAGTCGAATCGGCGGATGGTAAACACTATAGTGGGTATGATCAGTTTTTTAATACGATAAAGATCGAGTCAGACGAAGATATCAGTGGTGATTGGATCACACTGGAAAATTATGAGGTACACGATGAATATAACATGGCCAAATTTTAACCGTAATCAGCTTATTTTGATCGTTTCGGGGGGGATAGTTCTCCTCTTATTGTTGTTCGCCCTTTTGCGCGATAGCGGCGATACACTCACTCTTGAAGAAGTGACAAAACTCATCGAGAATAATCAAATCGAAAAAGCGTTCATGGATGGGGGATACACCTATTTCGCGATCAAAGATAACGGTGTCGTTAAAATCGCTTCCTCACAGCTACCACCTGAGCTGACAGCCCATCTTATTATCGAGCCAAAAAGCGGTAACGGTTGGCTGTGGTTTTTCTTCTTTTTCGCCCTTATTGGCGGTGCAGGATTTTGGGCTTGGAAAAGTCGTTTGGGGTTTGAAGACGATACCCCTATAGAGGTTCCCGTAGCCGCTAAAGTGACAGCCGAACCAGAAGCCCCCTCTACAAATGTTGCCGCCGTTAAATCAACCGTACGTTTCAGTGATATCGGCGGAATCGGCGATGTCAAAGAGGAACTCGAAGAGATTATCGACTTTTTACGCAATCCGAAACGGTACTACAGCTTCGGTGCTCGTATGCCGCGTGGTGTGTTGCTCGTAGGTCCTCCGGGGGTCGGTAAAACGATGATCGCAAAAGCGGTTGCCGCCGAAGCGGATGTACCGTTTTTCTATCAAAGCGGTGCGTCTTTTGTTCAGATTTATGTTGGAATGGGGGCAAAACGGGTGAGTGAACTCTTCTCAGCTGCCAAGAAAAATGCCCCTGCTATCATTTTTATTGACGAGATCGATGCGGTCGGTAAAAAGCGTGAGGGGGGACGAAACGACGAACGTGAAGGAACCCTCAATCAGCTCCTTACTGAGATGGACGGATTTGAAGAGACGAGCGGTATCGTGGTTATCGCCGCGACGAACAATATCGATGTCATGGACGCCGCATTGCTCCGCGCGGGACGGTTTGATAGACGTATTTTCGTCGAGCTTCCGACAGCATCGGAGCGTGAAGCTATCTTGCAAAAATACCTTCGCCATATTCCCAATGACCTCTCTATAGCTGAAATCGCCAAAATGACGGTTGGATTTAACGGTGCCTCGTTAGCGGCACTCGTCAATGAGGCGGCACTGCTTTGTATGCGCCAAAATGAGATTCAGGTCAAACTGGAGCACTTCTTAGCGGTCAAAGACAAGGTGATGTTCGGTAAAAAGAAGATCGCGATGCTCAGTGACGAACAACGCCGTTATCAAGTGCGCTATCAAGCGGGAAAAGTATTTGCTGCCACATGGTTTGATCTCCCGTATGAAAAAATTACCCTCACTAATGATGCTATTACCCCTCCCACCGCTGAGCCACAGTTACGTCATGAGATCGAAGCCCATATACGGGTTCATTTGGCAGGGATCTCCTCCTCCCACCTCCGTTTCGGCGAACACGCCAGTAACGCATCCCATGACCTCTCTGTCGCTAAAGAGTTGGTTCATGCAATGGTCTATGAGTACGGGATGGGAAGCACTGTTCTCCCCTCAGATGAGGACGAAGTAAAATTGATGGATCGACTTTATACCGAGATGTCTACCCTCTTGGAACGGAATGAAAAAATTCTTTCCAAATTCGAATCAATTTTGGACGAATACGAGCATATCTCAAAATCTCTTGCCAAAGCAACGATGAATGAGATTTTATAGCGGTTTCGCCCTGAGCGAGGATCAGCACTTTTTTGATCCCTATCTCAAGCACAGTGACTACACGGTAGCCGGATTCAGCTATGGTGCGATCAAAGCGGCACACTATGTGGTAGAGTCACATGAACGTATCGATACCCTCCAACTCTTTTCTCCCGCTTTTTTTCAAACAAAAAAAGAGTCGTTTCGTCGTCTTCAGATGGGTGGCTATTTCAAAGATGCCGAGCGCTATTTGGAAAATTTTTTGGCGAGTTGCTTTGCCCCATCACCTGTTGCTCCGCTTGACTTAGGAGCCAATGACGCCGAATCGCTACAAGAACTCCTTTATTTTGAATGGACGAGCGAACTGTTGGAGTCTATTCGCTCAAAAGGGACACGTATCGAAGTCTATCTGGGGCTTGATGATCAGGTGATCGACGTTGCCGGAGCGCGCGAGTTTTTCCTCCCCTACGCCACCGTTATCTCGATCCGAAGAGGAAACCATTTTTTACAGGAGAATTTATGATTAAAATAGGTGTTATTACGGCATCAGACCGTGCGAGTGCAGGGATTTACGAAGATATTTCAGGGGTTGCGATTCAAGATACGATGAGGGATTACCTCAAATCGGAACATGAAATCGTCTATCGCTGTATTCCCGACAATCAAGATACGATTGAAGAGACGATGATGGAGCTGTGTGACCGTGAGGGGTGCTGTCTTGTGGTGACGACGGGGGGGACTGGTCCTGCAAAGCGTGACGTGACCCCTGAGGCGACCGAAAACGTCTGTGAGAAGATGATGCCGGGGTTTGGTGAGTTGATGCGCTCTGTGAGCCTTAAATACGTTCCTACAGCTATTTTATCGAGACAGACCGCAGGAATTCGCGGTAAAAGTCTCATTATCAATCTTCCAGGGAAACCGAAATCGATCCGTGAGTGTTTGGATGCAGTATTTCCTGCGGTGCCGTACTGTATCGATTTGTTAGAGGGACCGTATTTGGAGTGTAACGAAGAAGTTATAAAAGCGTTTCGACCGAAGCAATAAGAAAATATAGCAGATAGGGGATACGGCGAAAGCCGTACCTTTTTACCAGTCGCGAACGAGGTTGTGACAACGCATACACGCGCGTTGAATATCGAGATAAGCATTTTGGGCAGTTTCACGGCGGAAGTTGTCTTTACTTGATTTGATAATTTCGACATTATCGGTAATCAAATGAGCTGATGTTGTTGCAATATTGGCTTTATGCGCTTTATCCGGCGGGAGCATTTTACGCATCATATCTTCATTTCCCAATAGTTTTGCACTCTCTTCACCCAGTGCTTCTGCCGCTTTTAGAGATTTTTCTTTGTTCCCTTCGATAAACCCTGCTTGCATTAGCATCATATAATTATTGAGTTTGAACATATTTTCTTTGAGATTAAACTCAGTTGCTCCAAGTGTTGAACTGATGGTTAAAGCCGCAATGGCACCTAATAAAAATCTTTTACTCATGAAAACCCCTTGAATATTGTTATTAATACTATAGGTAAATATTGATTAAAGAAATATTAATTCAGGTTATAACGGAAAGGGGAGAAAGAATAGAGGGTTTTGGAGGAGAACCTCCAAAAAATAAGAGTGTTAGACGAAATTAACTTTGGTAACGTGGTGGTTAAGCCCAAGTTCAGCTGACGTGCAACCGAGGGCAAGTCCTACCATCTGTTGCATATGAAGAACCGGAAGGGAAACTTCGCGACCGATTGCAACAGAAGCATGATGTGTTTGAGTATCGAGTTTAAGATGACAGAGAGGACAAGGTGTTACCATCCAATCCGCATTCGCATCCATCGCACCGGCAACTGCATTACCCGTTAGGATTGCAGCAGTACGAGGTGCTTGAAGTTCAGCATGGAAACCGCAACATTTGTTTTTCTCTTCATAATCCACACTAGCTCCACCACATGCGATGATAAGATCATCAAGTGAAGTTGGCTTGTACGGGTTTTCATGACCTTTATGCGTTTCATTTTGAAGCTCAGAAGGGCGGATATTATGACATCCGTAAAACGGAGCGATATTAAATTGGCTTAGGGGCTTAACGACCATCTCTTTAATCTTATCAAGACCGAAATCATCGATGATAGCGTATAAGAAGTGGGTGATTTGGGAAGTCCCTTTGTACTCTAATCCAACTTCGGAGAGCTTTGCATTTACTTTTGCTTTGAGCTCTGCATTGTGGTCAAGGCGGTGTTTGGTCATTGCCGTATTGAGCTGACACGTATTACAGATCGTCACCATTGTTAAGCCATGTTTTTCTGCATAAGCGATGTTACGTGCATTGAGTACAAGGGATAGAAAGTCATCATAATCTTGTAGATGTGAAGCGCCGCAACATGAAGCTTCAGTGAGTTCTACAAGTTCAATGCCCAGTTTATTTGCCACTGCAAGAGTTGCCATCATTTGTTCCGGCGTACTCTCTTTTGCGGTACAACCGGTAAAAAGTGCGTATTTTAATTTTTCCATTGAGTACTCCCTAAAACTTTACTGTTGATGAAGATTTGACTAGTTTTTTGATCTCATCTAATTTATCGGCTTTCGGCATATTCCATGGCAATACGATTTTACCTTTGGCAAACATTTTCAACGCAACCGGAACGTGTTTTAGTACACCGATATTCCCCTCGGAATAGCGGACAAGTTCACCTTCATCGAGAAGACCGTGTTTTTCAATCGAGTGGGCAAACCCAACAGCATGGCGAGTTGCAACATTGTTTTTCGCAATGTTAGCTTCAAACACCATGTTATGAAGTTTGGTGATTTTTTCGATTGGGTTGACCTCTTTAGGACAAACCTCGGCACACTCCATACATTTGACACAATCCCAAACGCCTTGCGCCTCTTCGTTTACCACGTGCAAGCGCTCTAATGAAGCTTCATCGCGGACATCGGCAGAGAATCGGTACGCCGCAGCAAATGCCGCAGGTCCGATAAACTCTTCATTGATCGCCAGCGCTGGGCATGAGTAGTGACATGCGCCGCATTGGATACAGTAATCGGCTTCGAGCAATTTTTCAGCATCATGAGGGCTGACAAGGTGCTCTTGCGCCGGATGCTCTTCGATATCACTAACGAGGAACGGTTGCACTTGTGCATGTTTGTCCCAAAAATCTTTTTTGTCGATAATCAAGTCTTTGATAGCCCGTTTAATACTGAGCGGTTCAAGGGTGATCTCTGATCCAAATGTTTCGACGAGATCAAATAGACGAGTTTTACACGCCAATATTCCTTTTCCGTTGGCTTTGATCGAACAAACACCGCAGATACCGTGACGGCAGCTACGACGATAGGAGAGGCTTCCGTCGTGATCCCATTTGATTCGGTTGAGGATGTCGAGAACGACCTCTTCGTGGGTTACATCGAGAGTATAAGTGTTATAGTAAGGAAGGTAATCGGTCTCTTCGTTGAAACGGAAAACTTTAAACGTTACTTGTTTCGATTTTATCGTATCCATGCCATCTTCCTTAATATGATCGTGCTTTGAGTTCATGGCGACCGAGGGTTACATCCATGTAATCAAGTGTGACTTCACCGTTTGCATCCATGTATGCCATGGTGTGTTTCAAAAATTTCTCATCATCACGTGTCGGGAAATCTTCACGGAAGTGTGCTCCACGACTCTCTTTACGATCCAACGCACTTGCAACGATAAAGAGTGAATAGTCTAACATATGACCGAATTCGATTGCCTCTTGAAGCTCAGTGTTAAAAATTTTCGATTTATCGGCAATTCGGATATGTTGGTAACGGTTACGCAAATCTTTTAAAATACCCATTTGTACTTGTAAGGTTTCTGCGGTTCTAAAAACACCCGCATTATCGGTCATTGATTGTTGTAGCTCTTCACGAAGTGCAGGAACGGACTCTTGACCGTTATTGGTCAATACCCAGTTCATTTCACTGCTCATCCGCTCTGCATCGGCTTCTGTTGCCTTATGAAGAGGGATATCATCGATTTCGTTCACCATTGTTTTACCGACAAAACGTCCAAATAACAATGCTTCAAGAACGGAGTTCGCACCGAGGCGGTTGGCTCCGTGAACAGATGAACATGAACACTCACCCGCTGCATAGAACCCCTCTACAAACTCGGTATTGTTTTTACGAACGTGACCGTGTTTATCCATCGGAATACCGCCCATCGAGTAGTGCGCCGTTGCTGAGATCAAGATCGGTTCTTTAATCATGTCAAGTCCGAGGAAGGTGATCGCGAGGTCACGAAGTTCCGGTAAACGTTCCATGATTTTCTCTTTGCCCAAATGGACGAGATCGATATAAACGGCATCTTTGCGAGGACCGACACCGCGACCTTCACGGATCTCTTGGATGATCGCACGGGCTACAACGTCGCGTGAAGCGAGTTCCATTGCATTGGGTGCGTATTTTTCCATAAAACGCTCACCGAGTGAGTTGAGAAGTTTCCCACCCTCACCGCGAGCCGCTTCGGAGATCAAAACACCGTTTCCGGAAAGTCCTGATGGATGGAATTGGACGAACTCCATATCTTCGAGAGGAAGACCGTGACGTGCTACAAGAGAGAGACCATCACCCGTGTTGGCATGAGCATTGGAGTTGATTTTAAATGCTCTTGCGTATCCGCCGGTTGCGAACATGACTGTTTTGGCATTGAAAATAGCTTTTTCAGAGTTTCGGATGTTATACGCGCTTACGCCGTACACTTTACCTTCGTTGTACAACAAATCGGCAACATACCACTCATCCCAAAACTCGACACCTTCACGAAACGCTTGTTCGTAAATGGTTTGAAGGAGGGTAAGCCCTGTGCGATCTTTTGCAAAACAAGCACGCGGTGAGGATTGTCCACCGAAAGGACGTTGAGCGATGGTTCCGTCTTCGTTACGGCTAAATGCCGCACCCATACGTTCTACCCAACGGATTGTTTCCGGTGCTTTTTCACACATAAACTGAACAACGTCCTGATCCGCAAGATAGTCAGACCCTTTTACGGTGTCGAACTCATGGAGTTCTACGCTATCAGCATCGCTAAACGCTGCATTAATTCCACCTTGTGCGGCACCGGAGTGACTACGCAACGGGTGAAGTTTTGTGACGACGGCAACTTTTTTGCCGGCTTTTTGCAATTCGCGAGCGGCAGCACATCCAGCTAGTCCTGCTCCGACAATAACCGCATCATAAGTATAAATGGGAATACTCATACGCCTTCCTTGTTCATAAAATCTGTGAACGATTATAGCGCGCCGCTCCTTGGGCAAGATTAAAAAGGGTTATAGATGTGTGTGGGGGATGAAAGTGGGCAATGTTGTCCAAAATAGTAACAACTTAGGGATAAACACTACCTATTGTGGGTTAAAAAGTTACAGTATGAACAGGAAATTAGCGGTAAGAATCGGCACGGTCCCGAAGTTGTGCTATACGATTTCCACCGCTCTCTTTTGCTTTCTGAACCAATAAAAGTGCATCTTCAATCGATTCATCCACCGATTTAACCGGAATTTTAAGGAGAAAACCTCCGCTTAGGGTTATTTTAACTACCCCTTTAGCGGTGCTAAAGCCTGATGCTTCGACGGTGTGGAGGATTTTTTCGCAATCTTCCATCGCGATTTGTTTACTGTTGCGAGACATGAGAAAAACAATGTGATCATCATCCATATGGGCTGTGATATCGAGAGGCTGTTCATACAAGGAGATAATATCTCCAAGTTTTCGGAAGAGATTTCCCAAATCATCTTTTGAGTGAGTATTGACCAAAGAGGTGTATTGATCGATCTCGAAAACGGCTAAAAAGATGGTGTTATTTGCTCGGCTCGATTTTTTGCTATTAAAAGCGGTCATAAGCCCTTTTTGATTATTTAAACCGCTTGAACTATTCACTAATCCTGAACAAGCCGAGGGTGTTTGTATCGTTCGACGCACTAATCGCTTCATAATAAAATCGATCTCTTCTGTTTCTACGGTTTTTTGTTCGCCATTTGTATCAACTGCACACGCTTTGTCAATATCGCTATAGATTTGATTGAGACGAGATCGGTAGATAAAAAATACGAAAACACCTAAGGTTAAGAGTGTGAGTGCCGTTATTTTGGAGGTTGATATAGAATCATTAACGAGATTGATTTGCTCATCAATCACTCGATCGATGTTCCCTAAGTAGTCGCTTCGTGCATTCATCATTCGTGTGTGCTGCGAGTCACGTGAGATTGGGAGTGATTCTGACCAAGTTAGTGCGCTGTCGCAAAAGGTTTGAGAAGATACCTCTAGTGAGTGTGACAGTGAAGTATTTTCATCATTAGACGTTAGGAATGAATTTAAGATACCTTTTGTGCCGGAAAGTTTAACGGATAGTGCGATTTCGGATAGGGACCCATTCATTAATATGGCAGCCATTTTGGGATCGCTTAGATCGGTATTAACAGTTTTGTCGATTAATAAATGCTGTTTTTTCAGTTCTCCTAATCGATCGCTGTAATCAGTAATCAAGAAGAGTTGAAGTGTCAAAAAAGCAGTACCGAGGGCAAGGATTAACAACGCATTTTTTAAATGACTAAAAATTTTTCGGATCGACAATAGCATTATTTTCCCTTTCTAAATTAAGGTTTAAATTTTGTAGAAGTATACAGTTAATTTGTTAGAAAATATTTTAACACATATTATTTAATAGTGAAATTTTAACGGTTCTGTAATCTCATATCGACTATAATGGTTTTAATATTTAAAATGGATAGTTAATTTGAATGTAGAAAACTATTTTATTTCCACTTTTTGCGCTGCAAAGTCCCCTATCGGTGATGATGGTGCGGTTATGGGAAAATGGATTTTCAGTAAAGATCTTTTCTTTGAAAATATCCATTTTAAACGGCAATGGCTTACCCCTTTTCAAATCGGATATAAGGCGATGATCGTTAATATCTCTGATGCGATAGCGATGAATGCGATACCTCGATATGCACTTTTAGGGATTGCGATCCCAAAATCGATGAGTTTGCATCAGATGGATGAACTCTCATCGGGAATTCGGTGTGCCGCTTTCGAATACGGTATCGAGATTATCGGAGGGGATACGATTGGCAATTCTAAACTCGATCTCTCTATCACGATTATTTCTGAATCAGCTCATCCACTCACTCGTCTCGGATTGAAGCGGGGAGATGTAATCGCGTATACAGGGAAAATCGGAGCGTCGGCAAAACAGCTCCGCGCTCTTTTGAACGGTGGAAAAGTGCATACGAAAAGTCGATTCGTCACGCCGCAACTGCGTCAAGGGTTTATCTTAGACGCTCGTCGCTATTTGTGCTGTGGGATGGATATTTCTGACGGACTTTTTAGTGATATCGAAAAGTTGTCCCGCGCCAATCGGCTGGGAGTACAATGGGATAAAAAAATCCCAAAAAAAATCGGATGCAGTGGCGAAGAGTATGAGATGCTGATCGCTTTTCCCCGCCGACATCTTATAATGCTTCAGCGTCTCGCCGCACGCCATCGGACAACGATTACTCCGGTAGCTCATGCGGTAAGCGGAAGTTATCGTAATCGCTGTAAGTCTCATCATTTTTAGGAGTTTCATGGAACGTCAATATTATCTCCCACATAGCCCGATCGAATTTCATTTTCGACAATCACCGCGTGATTTCGTCGTCGATGAGATCCCACTATACCCATTTAGCGGGGAGGGGGAACATTTGGTTCTTCATGTTCGCAAAAAGAACCTCTCCACATGGCAAATGATTGATGTTTTTAGCAACCATTTGGGGATAAAAGGGCGTGATATCGGTTATGCCGGACTCAAAGACAAAAATGCCCAAACCAAGCAGTACATCTCTCTCCCGCGCAAATTTGAGGGAGTTTTGGAAAATTTCGAACATGAGGGGATTAAAATCCTCGAAAAAATGTACCATAACAATAAAATTCGTGTCGGACATCTTAAAGGAAACCGCTTTTTTATCCGTCTCAAAAAAGTTAATCCGACCTCCGCGATGAAAATTCAAGAAGCCCTCAAAATGATCAAAAAGCAGGGGATGCCGAACTATTTCGGATTTCAGCGATTTGGTCTCGACGGTGAGAACTACAAAAAAGGTCAAGCGATACTCGCAGGGACACTGAAAGAGCGTAACAAGAAATTGGGACAGTTTTATGTCAATTCGTATCAGAGCTTTCTTTTTAATGATTGGCTAAGCCGTCGTATCCAAATCTCAAAACTTATTGAGAGCTTCGGGACGGATGAACTTTGCAGTGTATTAGCGCTTCCTAAAGAGGAAATTGTCTCGATGAAGGCTCAAAAACATCCGTTTAAACTGATCCATGGGGATGTGATGATGCATTACCCGTATGGTAAAATTTTCCATTATGAGTCTGATGAGGAGGTGGAGCGTTTTTCAAAGCGTGATATTTCGGTGAGCGGTCTTTTGAGCGGGAAACGTGCAACCAGAGCCATCGGATTGGCTGAGAGCATCGAAAAAGAGTACGACACGATTCATGAGGGGATTGATGGAGCACGCCGTTATGGGTGGATTTTCCCTGAAGAGATTGAGGGTGAGTACAAAGAAAATGAAGCGTGGTTTGAACTTCATTTTACACTTCCAAAAGGGTGTTATGCCACCGTATTGATCGAAGAGATCGCAAAGCGTCCAATCCAAACCGATGAAGAACAGGAGTAATTATGAAACAGCATTTTACCTCGGCATTGTCCCAAACTTTTGGACGTTTTGCCTCCAAAGAGCATGGAAAAAACTTTCAAAAGATGATCAATCGCACGTATGTCAAAGCGATGGGATTGGATATGTCAGATTTTGAAGCACCGGAATCGTATCCGACGTTGAACGCTCTTTTTACCCGAAAGTTTCGTCATATGCGAAAATACTCAACCGATCCTCTCGATATGATTAGTCCGTGTGACTCACTGATTACCGAATGTGGAGTGATTGAAGAGGATCTTGCATTACAAATCAAAGGGATGAGCTACAGCGTCGATGGGGTATTGGGGGATGGAATTACCGCCGAATCGAAAAAAAATGTCCACAACGGTCTCTTTGTGAACTTTTATCTCTCTCCGCGCGATTATCACCGCTATCATGCCCCGCTCGATATGCAAGTTCTCCGTGCGGTTCATATTCCTGGGAAACTCTATCCCGTCAATATCCCTTCACTCAAAAAGCAGGTTAATCTCTTTATCGAAAATGAGCGGGTTGTATTGGAATGTCTAAGTAGCGAGGGGAAACGGTTTTTCCTTATTTTAGTAGGTGCGTTAAACGTAGGAGAGATGGAGATAAGTTTCGAACCTCGTATCCGTACAAATACCGTTCTTACGCCGAGTCAGTACAGCTATAAAGATTTGTATTTGAGTAAAGGGGATGATTTCGGGTGTTTTCGCATGGGCTCAACGATTGTTATGCTTTGCGAGAGCAATATGGTCGACTTGGGGATCTCAAGCGGACATAATGTCCGCTTCGGGCAAACCATTGCAAGGATTACTTCTTAGTAGCAATATTTAAATGTACTTGTAGATGACCACCGTGTTCTTCAATGTCGATAGTACTGTCGATTGGTGGATGCATTTTATTTAATGCTCCTTGTACTGAATGAAAAACATGCAGGAATTTTTGGAACATCGGAGCTCTGATGTAATCAATATGCCCTTGCTTGATTTCATCGGCGATGATATTGATTCCAGCATAATAGACGGTTTTATTGATAGAACGGCTGATTTGATAGGTTCTTAATAGTTCGATATTGCGAATTAGAACATTACGTTCCTCTTCACAGATCACTTTATTTTCATGTGCGCGTTCCAATTCGCTTGCAATCTCATGCTCGCTTATTAAGCGGCGTTCATCGATTTTAGAGACAAGAGTAGGGTCTTTGCTATTAATAAGTTCGAATATCGTCTCAGCTTTAAGCGGTTCTGCCTGTGTGAGATAGGTATAACGCTCATCAGCTTGATAGTTATGATCAAGTGCTTGGATTAACTCTGCAACGATACTCAAATAGGCAAATTTATCTTCTTTGTTTTGATCGAATGTAATACCGTGTGCCGATATAAGAGGTTTCGGCCCGGCGTATTTTAGATCCATTCTGTGCTCCTGTATTCTTTTACCTCTTGGAAGAGGTTCATAAGCTAATTATACATTAAATCTAAAGTGCATGATATCACCATCAGACACAATATACTCTTTACCCTCTAATCGCATTTTTCCCGCCTCTTTCGATTTGGCTTCACCGCCACACGCTACGAAGTCTTCATAGCCGATCACTTCGGCACGTATAAACCCTTTTTCGAAGTCGTTATGGATAACAGCGGCCGCTTTCGGAGCCGTCGTATTTTTGTGGATTGTCCACGCACGAACCTCTTTAACACCCGCCGTGAAGTAGCTCATGAGTCCTAGCTTATCGAACCCTTTACGGATGATTTGCTCTAGCCCTGATTCCTCGACACCCATATCTCGTAGGAATTCATCACGCTCATCATCTTCCATACCGACGAGCTCTTCTTCGATTTTCGCACAAAGCTTGATCACTTCGCACCCGTGTTTCGCCGCGTGTTCGCGGAGACGTTGAACAAATTCGTTGTCGGAGGTTAAGCTGTCTTCATCGACATTCGCTCCGTACATAATCTCTTTGGCACTAAGAAGTCGAGTTTCACTCATCAGTTTTTCATACATTTCACTATCCGCTTTCGGAAAGTTACGAGCAAGGTTCCCCTCTGCTAAAAACTCCGCCAACTCTTCGGCAAATTCAGCCATAACCGCAGAATCTTTATCGTTTTTCGCCTGTTTTTTGAGTCGCTCGATACGGTTAGTCAACACTTCGATATCGGCGAAGATCAGTTCATTTTCGATGATCTCAACATCGAGTAGAGGATCGATGCGCCCTTCGGTGTGAACGATGTTATCATCTTCAAAACAACGGACGATTTGCAAGATTACTTCGGTTTCACGGATGTTGGAGAGGAATTTATTCCCCAAACCTTCCCCTTTACTCGCACCCTTAACAAGACCGGCGATATCGACGAAATCGAGAGTAGAATACTGAACACGTTCAGGTTTGACGATTTTTACTAATTCGTCAATACGTTTATCCGGTACCGGAACAGTCGCTTTGTTCGGCTCGATGGTACAGAACGGATAGTTTGCCGCTTCGGCATTTTGTGCTTTGGTTAGTGCGTTAAATGTGGTTGATTTTCCGACGTTTGGTAGTCCTACGAGTCCGATTGATAA
>NZ_JAFLKV010000065.1:3927-27138 GCF_019163035.1 Sulfuricurvum sp. | reverse complement strand
TTTAAAAACAATGTCACCTTTATATCGTATGAGAACGATGCCCTTACATGGGAGAGTTGTGCAGAGGGAGAGGACAAAGAACTTCTCAAAAACAGTTTCGGTATCATCCGCCAGTTTGTCCGTGAAATCTACGGCATCGATACGCAGATCAAATCACAAGGGTGCACCAAAACACCCGAAGTAAAAGCGCCGATCCAAACAAAAGAAGAACCGTTTGTCATTACCCTCGCAGAGGAAGAGGAAAATTCCGAACCCGTTTCGATGATCGAAGATGCCGAAATCGGTGTCGGAAGCTGTGTGAACCAGTGTGATGAAACCAGTATCAAAGAGTTTGACGGCAGTGATGTCCTCAAAGAATCGATGATTCAAAAGGCGGCAGAGCTGTTCGAAGCAACCAAAATTACGGTTCAATCTAAAGTATAATAACTTTACTTGCTATTAAGTTTTTTTTCAGGTATACTATTTCCATTGAAAGATGATTTAGAGTTTCATCTTTGGTTTGTTTTTTATTGAAGACCTTTTAGTTAACAGTACGATCTACCATAAGAATGCTCCACTTTATATTTTCGACCACTTCGGCAACGGAGTGTATAACAACAAAAAGGGTCTATTATGGCAGAAGTACTAAACGGAACAGTTAAATGGTTCAATAGCGAAAAAGGTTTTGGATTTATCCAACAAGATAACGGCGGGAAAGATGTATTCGTACATTTCCGTCAAATCAACAACACTGGTTATGGCCGTGTTTCTCTTGACGAAGGTCAAAAAGTGACTTACACAGTAGGTCAAGGTGACAAAGGTCCACAAGCAGAAAACGTTACAGCTCTGTAACTTCCTCTCGGGCAGATTTTATCTGCCCATCTTCCCCAAATCATTTTACTAAGACACTATGTAGGTGTTTTTCCAAGCCGATTTTAAAAGGACCACTATGGAAAGCAGAGAAGCCGTTTTAGATGCGTTAAAAGAAGGTAAAAAGCTTACCAGTAATGTAACAGGGCTCCAATATACCCTTATCGGCGGACAACTTCACGCCCGCAACAGTGAAAAAACCGACTGGCACGAAAGTGAACTCAGTTTCGACAATCCTCCCTCATGGCTAAACCTTCGCGCTTAAGCGCAAGGTAGCTATGTCATCCTCCTTACGCTTCCGTTATCAAACCCTCGAATTTATCAACGCTGACATTCACGTCCGAACCCTCAGAGATACCCAACAATATTATGATACCGATGATATGGCGCGCAACCTCGGAATATCCTCCGCCTCATGGCCGCTGTTTGGGGTTATTTGGGATTCGAGCAAAATTCTTGCCCATCTAATGAGCGATTTTGATATTGCGGGAAAACGGATTTTAGAGGTGGGATGCGGTATCGGATTAGCCAGTCTCGTACTCAACCATCGCGCCGCCAACATCACCGCCACCGATTACCATCCCGAAGCGGAACAATTCATGAGCGAAAATACCCGAATCAACAATGACAACCTCATCCCCTTTACCCGTACCGGATGGGGAGATTTTGACGATACACTGGGGGAATTCGATCTTATCATCGGCAGTGATCTTCTGTATGAAAGAGATCATATTAACCTTTTGGCAGGATTTATCGATCGTCATACAAAGCACTCATGCGAAGTAATTATCGTCGATCCGGGGCGGGGAAACCACTCTAATTTCAGCAAAAAAATGGTGAATCTCGATTTTTCCCACACCCAGAGCAAACCTCTCGATACCACCTATCTTACTGATGCCTTTAAAGGGCAGCTTCTCCGTTACACACGTTAGAAATATTTAACTCACCTGTGCTACCCTTTCGTCATTAACCAATACGAGGCGCTTATGTTTTTACACAAACAAATTGACACCATCGAAGCAACTCCCCAAAAAGCGGGTCGCGGCGTAAGCATGAAAATGCTCCTCTCACCCGATGAATCCCCCACGTTTGCCATGCGTAACTTCACCATCGATGCGGGAGGCTATATGCCGCTGCACACCAACACGGTCGAACATGAGCAGTATGTCCTGAGCGGACGTGCGAAAGTGATCATCGGAGATAAAACGATTGAAGCGGGTGCGGGAGATGTGTTGCTGATTCCTGCGGGGATACCGCACAGTTATGAGACTATCGGAGAGGAAAAATACAGTTTTTTATGTCTCGTCCCCAAGGGAGTCGACGTTATCGAAGTATTAGCGTGCTAAATGGGATGCGGGATTAGTTATTATTCCCGCGAACAACACGTTTGACATCATTGATCCCATCGCCCACACCGTCACTGAACTCTTTGACGGTACAACCGCTCAACATCAAAATTGCTATTGCACTCACCATCATCAAACGGATCATATTTTCTCCTAAATATTTAAATAGATACAGAATTATAACCCGTTTACCGTTCACATTATGTTTATCATTGGATATGATTGCACTATGAAAAAACAGATCCTTTTTGACAATGACGGTGTCCTCGTCGATACCGAACACTGGTACTATACCGCCAGCGCCGAAATATTAAGTTCCAAAGGGTTTCATCTGAGCGAGGATCGCTACCGCGACATTATGATCGCGGGAGAGAGCGCTTTTTTGATCGCCGAAGAAGCGGGAGTCCCCATCAGCGAGACCGACCGATGGCGCGCACAGCGAAACGAGCGTTATCAGCACTATCTACGCACCGAAGAGATCGCTATCCCCGGAGTCAAAGAGATACTAGAGCAACTCTCACACCGCTACCGCATGGGGATCGTCACCTCAGCGCTTCGATGCGATTTTGAGCTCATCCACGCCTCACGGGGGATTGTTGATTATATGGATTTCGTCCTCTGCAGCGGAGAATACCCCCGTGCCAAGCCCTTCCCCGATCCGTACCTCTTGGGATTAGAGCGTCTAGGTGGTGAGAAACACGAAACGATCATCGTCGAGGATTCGGAGAGAGGATTACGCTCGGCGGTGAGTGCGGGGATAGAGTGTGTCATCGTCCACAACCGCTTTACCGAAAAACACGATTTTAGCGCGGCGAAGTATCGGATCAAAACGCTCGAAGAATTATTAACACTACTCAAATAAAGGAATACACAATGGACGGCAAAGAACGAAAGAATATCATGTCAGGTAAACGGGTGAGCATCGTCCTCAAAGAGGATCAAAGTACGGGTAGACTGACGGAGGGGGTTGTTCGTGACATCCTCACCAAATCACCCTCCCATCCGCATGGGATCAAAGTACGGCTTATGAGCGGGGAAGTGGGACGAGTTAAAGAGGTGTTTTGATTTTTGTGATGAGCTTATAGATTCCGATCCCGATCACAATCCCTATACAATCTGCGACAATATCCATGAGTGAAAAGAATCTATTAGGGATAAAGTATTGTGTTATCTCGATTTGGAAACCGACCAGTAATAAAAGAATGACTTTTAGGCGTGTGGATAGATGCTTATATGCCAAACTTAACAATACATAGAGAGTAAAAAAAGCGATAAAGTGGTTTTGTTTATCCCAAAAGCTCGCTACGATTTTGATGTGTTGTGGCGTAAGGGCAAGGTATTCGATAGCCAAAAAGCTGCTGTAATAGGCTGTTTTAAAAAGATCAAGGCTCAACCTAAACACTCTATTTGCACTATTTTCCCCTTACTATTGCTCTTCACATACTCCACTATCATCCCATGAAACCGCGCAAACGCGGCAGGGAGCTGCACGGTATCGAAATAACCTCTGATTCCCGCTTCGCACCACTCCTGCAACTCATCATAACTCTCAAACTCATATCCAAACGCATTTAACAGCCGTGCCGTGTAGCTATCCACTACCATCGCGGGACGGGCACAGGCGTAGCAAAGGATGCTGTCTGCCGTCTCAGGTCCGATCCCTTTTTGAGATAACAGCCACTCTCTATCGACACTGAGTGAAAAGGTCTCGAAATCGCCGAAATCCTCAAGGATCGCTTGGGAGAGGCGGATAAGGCTTTGGGCTTTGGCTTTGAACAAACCGCTCGGACGGATCTGCTCCATCAACTCCTCGACATCACAATGGGCTAAGACGTGGAGGGATAAAAGCTCTTTGATACGGAGGTTATCGAGGGAGATTTGGACACGAGACCATTGGGTATTTTGGGTGAGGATGGCACCGACGATCACGTCAAAGGTTCCATACGACGGCCACCACAGAGGGGGAGAATCCTCTAAGAGTTTTAGTGGTTCTAATGCACTGAAAAGTTCGAAAGAATCAGAAAGCTCCATCTATGCCCCTTTTATTCCTCATGCCACGCATCGGTGCGGAATACACGAGAATCATCGAAGATTTTGAGTTTGAATGCTTCGGTGCATTTTCCCTCTTCCAATGTCATTATAGCGATTTGGAGAATTTTACGGCATTTTTCAGGCACTTCGAACCGTCCCGATACCCCAGTAATGAACCGCTCTAGCGGAACTCTGGAATCCATCCCGATAACGTTGTCACGACATCCACTCAAACCGATATCGGTCATATACGCTGTCCCTTTGAGAATCTGGAAATCATCGCTCCCCACATGGGTATGGGTTCCGATAATGCCGCTCACCTGAGCTTGCAAAAGCATCAGCATAGCACGCTTCTCACTGGAAGCTTCGGCATGAAAATCGAGGAAAATGTGGTTGATTCCGTCGTTTTTGAGGCTCTCCACGGTGTCACGAGCGCATCGGAACGCATTATCGACGTACGGCATCCCGTAGTGTCCCATGATATTAAGAACAGCGAGTTTTTCCCCCGCTACCTCGAAGATACGGCACCCCGTCCCCTTGACCCCCTCGGGGTAGTTATGAGGGCGCAAGAGTGGCAAGCTCTCCAACAGCGGTTCGATCTCTTTTTTGTCCCACGTGTGGTTTCCGCCGCTCATGACATCGATCCCCATCCCGAACAGCTCATTGGCATTTTTCATCGTCACTCCGAATCCGTGGGAGGCGTTTTCGTAGTTGGCGATGACGAAATCGATGCCGTGTTCGCGACGAAGTTTCATGAGGTGTTCTTTGATCATCATCCGTCCCGGACGTCCGACGATATCTCCGATAAATGCTATTTTCACTCTTTCTCCTCTATGAGTTCCGATCTTAGGTCATTTGCGCTTTGTCGATAATTACTGCTATCGCCGTACTCAAAAAATCTTTGGTATCGTGAATGGATCGATTTTACCCGTGATGAATGACGGATGGGGCACCAGTACTGCTCAGTTCGGGCGGCGATTTCGGAAATATATCCCATCAAACCGTTAAAATAACTGCAATAGAGACAGTTGAATTTTTCAACGAGGTTAAGATAAGCGAGGCGATGACGGTCGAAAATAATGTAATCGCTTCGCTTTACTTTTGTAATCTTATAAATCGGGAAACAGACCCATTGATAGAACGACACGAATCCGTCCAAAATAAATGCAGGGATCAAAACAGCCCATATTATCGGAGCGCTCAGAAGATGCAACATCGGTGTCGTTGCCAAATAGCGCAATAATCCCTGACGATCTTTTCGGTACGAAGCGAGAAGTTCTTCCCGTTTTTTAGTAATTTCGCACGTGAAGCGCTCATACTCTTGATGCAATTCGGCTTCTAGCTCCGATTCAAGCGCTTTGATCTTCGCAATCAGTTCGTCGATTTTTTGATGTTCCATCCAGAACCTTTGCATTATGTACACTAACTATACTATAAGATAGCAAAAGCGGACGTAAGAAGTAGAGGTAAAGTTGGGGATTTACAAGGGGGGATGCTGTATAATTTCCGATTAAAATCTTAAAAAGAGAACTCTGATTTATGCAAAAACCAATAGCAAAATTTATTTTGGCATTCTTAGCATTAGCAAGCAGTTATGCACTAGCAAACGATGCCCCCAATATCTGTAGTCGAGACCAAAATCCGAACGAATTCACCATCCTAAGTTATCACGAAATCGCGGACAAAAGTGAAACTCTCGATTCAACCTATGCGGTTACTCCAGCCCATTTTGAAGAGCAAATCCATTGGCTCATGGATAACGGTTATCACTTTATCAGTATCAATGATGTTTTAGCGTATCGAAAAAGCGGAAAAGCTTTGCCTAAAAAAGCTGTTTTGATGACGTTTGATGATGGCTATCAGTCGGTTTATGCCAACGCCTACCCCCTCATAAAAAAATACAAAATCCCTGTTGTTATCGCGTTGGTCGGCAGTTGGTTACAAGCCAAAGATACCGTAAATTTTGATAAACACATGATTCCACGTGCTAAGTTTTTAAGCCAAGCCGAGATCAAGGAAATGGTAAGCAGCGGCCTCGTAGAGGTTGCTAGTCATACCTATTTTTTACACAAAGGGATAGCGGGCAATCCGCAGGGGAATATGCAACCCGCAGTGAGAACCCGTCAATGGTTGAGTGATAAAGCGAGATATGAAGATGAAAAAAGCTATCAAAAACGTATCTACCATGATTTAGCCGAAAACAACCGTTTTTTAAAGGAATACACCGGTCAAAAACCTCGTGTAATCGTATGGCCGTATGGGCATTATAATAGTGAAGCGCGACACATTGCTGAGAAGGTTGGTATGCCGATTGGGCTTACTTTGGATGATGGGAGTAATACGAATATTACACCGCTGTGGGGACTTCGTCGTATCTTGGTTGAGCACAAAATGACCCTCCCTGATTTAGAACTTAATATGTGGGTTCGAAATGCTAATTTCACCGATGACGCACGCACCACCAAAGCAGCACATGTTGATTTGGATTATATTTATGACCGTGACCCTATCCAGAGCGAAAAAAATCTGGGTGCGTTGCTCGATCGGATCAAAAATCTAGGAGTTAACACGATCTACCTGCAAGCGTTTGCCGACCCTGATGCTAATGGTGCGGCTGATTATGTCTATTTCCCTAACCGTAATATTCCAATGCGTTCTGATCTGTTTAACCGGGTGGCATGGCAAATTTCAACGCGTACCCAAGTGAAACGGGTGTACGCATGGATGCCGATGCTGGCATGGCAGTTACCCTCAAACAATCCCGCCAAGAACGATACGGTCGTAACTTTGCAGATTGATCCGACCCATCTAAACATGGGCTACCCTAGACTCTCCCCCTATTCTCCTAAGGCACGAAAAGTGATTAAAGAGATTTATGCAGATTTGGCAAAATCAGTTTATATCGACGGAATAATATTTCATGATGACGTAACGCTATCGGATTTTGAAGATGACAGCAATGCGGCACGTAAGCAATATAAAAAATGGGGATTAGCCCCAACTGTGACCCAAATCAGAGCCGATCGAAAACAGTTCCAAAAATGGACTCAGCTCAAAACAGACCATTTGGATGCGTTTGCGATGGAGTTAGCTCAGAGCGTGCGAAATGAACAACCGGGGCTCAAAACAGCACGTAATTTATACGCACAAGTCGCATTAAACAAAGATGCCGAAGAGTGGTATGCACAAAGTTTAGCAAAATCGATCAAGCACTACGATTACACCGCTATTATGGCGATGCCGTATATGGAACAAGCGGATGATCCGACTCAATTTTACGATAAAATTATTCACAACGTAAATCAAGAAGCGTGTGGGATGGAGCGTACGGTGATGGAGTTGCAGAGCGTTAATTGGAGAAAAGATAATGAGCCGATATCGCCCAAAGAGATGTCTGATACCATGAGTCATTTATATAATCTTGGTGTCCATCATATCGCTTATTATCCTGATAATGTGTTTACCAACACCCCTGATGCCGATACCATGAAAGAAGCATTCAGCCGCAAATCGTTACGTATGCACTCGTATACACCAAGCGATATTGTCTCCAACAAGTAGGAAGAGTTTATGACCACTTTTATTGTATTTGTCCATTTATTATGGCACACACTGTTAGGTTTTATATTTTATTATCCCCTCTTTATGTCGAGTTTGTGGATCGTCGGCGCTATCTTTTTTTATTATAAAAATGAAAAGCCATATCTCAAATATACGATTCCACCGCTAAGAGACAATGAAAAATGGGAGGGGGTCAGTATCTTGATCCCTTGCTACAACGAAGGGCAAAATGCGATTGAAACCATCACGTATGCCCTGAATGTCAACTATCCCGAATTTGAGGTTATCGCCATTAATGATGGGAGCAAAGATAACACATTAGAGATATTGCTAGAGTTGGCAAAAACCAACCCCAAATTAAAAGTGGTCAATTTAGCCGCGAATCAGGGTAAAGCGCTAGGGCTTCAAGCCGGTGCACTGGTCGCCAAATATGAGTATTTAGTGGGTATCGACGGGGATGCTTTGATCGATGAGTATTGTCTGTATTGGATGGTGAAACATTTTATCCGCTACCCCGCAGTTGCCGCGGTAACAGGTAATCCACGCATACGTAACCGCACAACACTGCTGGGTAAAATACAAGTGGGTGAGTTTTCCTCTATTGTCGGGATGATAAAACGGGCACAACGTAGTTTTGGACGAATATTTACCGTATCAGGGGTTATTACCGGTTTTAGAAAAGCGGCGGTGCATGAGGTTGGCTATTGGAGCCCCGATATGTTGACGGAGGATATCGATGTTACTTGGAAACTGCAACGCAACGGCTGGGATGTCCGTTTTGAACCGCGTGCATTGGTATGGATTTTGATGCCGGAGACGTTGAGCGGACTCTGGAAACAGCGTCTTCGTTGGGCTATGGGTGGTGCTCAAGTGATGCTTAAAAATTTCAAAGTTTTATTTATGCCCAAACAAACCCATCTTTGGGGATTGATGGTTGAGCTTATGCTCAGTACGATTTGGGCATACAGTATGGTATTGGTATTTTTAGTGTGGATCATTAGTTTATTTGTCCCCGTAAATTATCTAATGCCTCAACAATCCCCTATTTTGCCAGATGAAAGTAGCATTATTCTCATCGGTGCGTGTTTGGTGCAGTTTGGTGTTAGTAAATGGTTAGACGGTCACTATGACCAAGGTTTAGGAAAAAATTATTTTTGGATGATTTGGTATCCATTTGCCTATTGGCTCCTTAATTTATTTACGGCAGTAACGGCCCTTCCAAAAGTTTTGTTCGGGAAAAAAGGGCGCGCTCGTTGGGTTAGTCCCGACCGTGGAGCACATCAACAGGTCAAAAAAGGTTAAGAACATGGAAACATTGATTATTAATAAACGGCGTGAATTACCAAAAACCAAACGGATTATTTGGGACATCATAACCTTGTTACTTTGGATAGGTTTTATCTATTTATGGAAACCTGTATTTCACGTATTTTATCGAATCATTACCTTAGATGCTCCCGTAGAAGAGTTATCGGATTGGATTTTTGGTGAAATTCATAGCGTTACTGTTGAACATGCAGTTTATATGTTAGTTGGAACTCCGATAGTGCTCTTTATCCTCTCAAGACTAAGTAGACACCAAGCCCCTAGTGAGCATTTAATCTATCACTCAAACGATTATTCTAGCTATTTTGATATAGATGATGCAGAATTACAGCAGTGTGTCAGCAGCCAGCTCGTTACCGTTTATCACGATGAACATGGTCATATAATCCACCTAGATAACCAAATTGAATCCAGTAGCAAGCTATAAACATGCCCGATAAATCCTAGCTTCAGGATTTACCCTTCTTAAAATATTCTCGCAAATCATTGAAAATAAACAAAAAGCAAATGAATCAAAATGAATAAGATTGTATGCTGTTATTTAATAATATTTATTACAAAAGTATTAACTAAATAGTATCGTTTTAATAATCGTTCAGCTTAATCTATGATAGGATAATTACATTGTATGTAGAAAATCTAAAAAAAGCATGTATCGATAAATATTTAAAGGTTAAATATCAATGAAAAAAAATCCGTTGACAACCGAAAAAATAAAAATAAATTTAACCACTTTTGAAAATCCCGAAATCGGTATTGAACATGTAGATGATAGCAAGATTAGCGGTATTATCTCTTCCTGTGAAGGCATTGTAGAACAAAAAGAAAGTGAATCAAGTTATAAAGAATTATTTAACTCGATAAAGCAAGCTATTTATATTCAAGATTTTGATGGTAGGTTTTTGGATGTTAATGAGGGTGCAGTTGAAATATATGGGTATCAAAAAGAAGATTTTATAGGAAAAACTCCAGAGTTTTTGTCTGCTCCCGGACTTAACAATTTAGAGAAAGTTGGAACCTATATCGCCGATGCCATCAAGGGTATACCGCAACGATTTGATTTTTGGGGGAGGAAAAAAAATGGAGATATTTTTTTAAAAGATATATCTTTAGTTACCAGTAACTATTTTGGCAAAAAAGTCTTAATAGCGACTGCCATCGATATTACCGAACGCAAAAAGTCGGAAGATGAGACTAAAAGGCTTTTAAATATTCTCAAAGCCAGTGAAAACACCCTTCTTCATCTTTTGAAAATGAGCCCTATAGCAGTTAGGATAGCAAAAGCAAACGGCCGAGAAATTGTATTTGCCAATAACACCTACGCTCGTATTACGAAAACGGATATATCCGCTGTTGTAGGTAAAAACCCTCATAATTACTATGCGCATAAAGAAGAATATGATGAAATCATAGAGTTGATACATGCCAATGGACACGTCGATAATCGACTCGTTGAGTTTTTAATTAATAACAAAGTAGTATGGGCATTGGCTTCTTATACGACAATGGAATTTGAAGGTGAACCCTGCATTTTGGGATGGTTTTACGATATTACTGAACAAAAAAATCTTCAAATGGAGATACAAGAACAAAAAGATAAATTTGAGACCATTTTTAATACCTCTAAAGACGGCATAGCAGTTTTGGATATGGACTCCAACTTCTTGGATTTCAATGATGCTTATTTGGAAATGACCGGATTTACACGTGAATATCTTTTATCAACCTCCTGTATCTCTCTGAGTGCCCCAGAAGATAAAGATCGTGCTATAGAGGCTATGAATACTGCTCTCAAGATAGGATATATAGTAGGCTTTGAAAAAACATGTATTGTAAAAGACGGAAAACGTGTTATTATCAATATGACAGCGACCGTCTTGCCGGATAAAAAACGTATTTTAATAACAACCAAAGATATAACGGAGATGAAAGAGCACGAGCACCAACTCGATTATATTGCCCATTATGATGCCCTGACCGGTTTACCGAATCGAGTTTTAAAATCAGACCGCCTACGGCAAGCTATGATTCATACAGAACGACGTGATGAGAAAATAGCGATACTTTATCTTGATTTAGATGGCTTTAAACAAGTCAATGACCGATATGGACATTCCGTTGGTGATCAGCTTCTTATAGCTCTTTCTGAACGGATGAAACATGCATTGCGTGATGGAGACACGCTATCACGATTAGGGGGAGATGAATTTGTGGCAATTCTTGTCGATTTGGATGATATGTCAATGGCATTTCCTATCATTCAACGACTTTTAGAGGCAGCAAGTCAGGCTGTAGTGTTGGATGATATTATAGTTCAAGTGTCAGCGAGTATAGGGGCAACATTTTATCCACAATATGAGATTGTAGATGCGGATCAACTCATTCGTCAAGCCGATCAAGCCATGTATGAAGCTAAGCAATCGGGTAAAAATCGCTACCATATATTTGATTCGGAACACGATCGTACCATACGTGTAAGACACGAAAATTTAGAGAGAATACAGCAAGCTCTGAGCAACAACGAATTCGTTTTGTACTATCAGCCTAAGATTAATATGCGTACAGGCGACCTGATCGGTACAGAAGCGCTAATACGTTGGAACCACCCTGAACAAGGTCTTATCCCTCCTCTTGAATTTCTCCCTATCATTGAAAATCATCCTTTAGCCATCGAAGTCGGTGAGTGGGTAATAGGGGAAGCTATTTCCCAAATTGAGCGTTGGCAACAACAGGGGCTTACGCTACGAGTCAGTGTTAATGTAGGGGCTCGACAGTTATTACAAGGAAATTTTGTTGAACGGTTGCAACTGATTCTTTCGAAACATGAATATTTTGATCCCTCATTACTCGAAATCGAGGTACTTGAAACCAGTGCACTGGAAGATGTCAATCTAGCGTCCCAAATTATTGAAAAATGCGGAACAATCGGGATAAATTTTGCTTTAGATGATTTTGGAACGGGCTATTCCTCTCTCACCTATCTCAAACAGCTCCCCTTGGCAACATTGAAAATCGATCAAAGCTTTGTTCGAGATATGCTTGATGATCGTGATGATTTGGCAATTTTGGAAGGGATTATCGGATTAGCCTCAGCTTTCAAACGCGAAGTGATTGCAGAAGGTGTTGAAACACATGAACATGGAAAACAGCTCCTTTTACTTGGATGTGATTTTGCGCAAGGATTTGGAATCGCACGCCCGATGCCCTCGGAAAAGTTAATAGAATGGGCTCTAAAATGGTCTGAAAATCATTCATGGGTGATTTAATACGAGGATATTACACTTCACTAGATCAATTTTTTATTGACTCTGTACTACAATAACTTATGCAATCGCTGAAATATTTATCCCACTACAGCCAAGAGATACAAACTCAGGTACTCCACCTGATCGACACCGATGCCCTCGGTGAGCGCCTTTTGCTCAAATATCCCGAACCTCACGTCTACAATACCGATAAAAGCCTCTATGATTACGTAAGCGAGATCAAAAATGACTATTTTCGAGGTTCTGCACCCATATCCAAAGTGCTCTACGACACTAAAATCCGTGATTTGAACTCCGCACTTGGCACCCATACGTTTGTCTCACGAGTACAAGGGGGAAAGCTCAAAGCCAAAAATGAGATTCGTATTTCTCATGTTTTTAAAAAAGTTCCTGAGCCGTTTTTACGAATGATCGTCACCCACGAACTCGCCCATCTCAAAGAGAAAAATCACGACAAGGCATTTTATAAACTCTGCATCCACATAGAGCCACACTACCATCAACTGGAGTTTGAAGTGAGGCTCTATTTAACACACCTCGATCTCTTCGGAGAACTTTACTCGCGGACTAATTCCACCAAAACTTCATAATGTGCAGTATGGGGGAACATATCAAAGAGTTGCACCCGCTTCAAAGTATAGCCGCTGAGGGTATCAAGATCTTTGGCTAAACTTGTCGCATTACAACTCGAATAGAGTATTCGCTCAGCATCGACGCGGTTTAACCACTTGCACAACTGCTCTCCCAACCCGCGACGTGGTGGATTAACAATGATAACATCAGGCTTTGCCCCAGAGTTAGCCCCAAAACTTGCGGCATCGAGTGATTCAAAACGGATAGCATCCATCTGCAACTGCGCTGCCGAATCACGAGCACACTCAATCGCTTCACTCTCAATCTCTATCCCTATGATACTCCGCTCCGGCGTCGCACAATGGAGGGCAAATCCCCCCACACCACAAAAGAGATCCCATAAAATTTTAGGCTTGCTCTCATCCGCCCACTCACTTGCAATGCGATAGAGTTTTTCTGCCACATCCGCGTTGGTTTGGAAAAAACTTTTGGGGCGTATGAAAAGAGGGATACCGTTAAATCGCTCTTCTAAACGGCGTTGCTCGGTAAAGAAAATTTCCTCTTCCCCTTCCAAAATTGCCATGTGAACACTCTGGATATTAGCCGTTATCACTTTTAGCTCCGGCGCATGTTTCACCAAATCTTCAAGTGCATTTTGCAATTTGGCAATAATGCCGTAAGAGCGAAGGACAAATCGGAGCATCATAGTCCCGTTTGATTGGCTACGGGTGAGAAGGACGTATTTCAGCTCCCCTTTTCGCATCCGCACATCATACCCTTTGACCCCCAGCTCACGAAGCCACTCTTGAATGGTGTGCAAAACTTTCTGCATACTAATATCATACAATGGGCACTCGATAAGACTTATCTCTTCGGAGATCCCAAGGACAATTCCTTCCAAGGTCGGAGTAGCCACCATTTTGGCTTTGTTGCGAAACCCTTTAATCTGCGACGGTATCGGTTTGAGCCACTCTTGCGGCTGATACTTATTTAAAAGGGTGTGTAAATGCTCACCTTTGAGTTTCAGTTGCTCAGCATAATGGTAATCAATCCATCCGCATGAATGGCAAAGGTGGGCATCAAAATAGGAACAAAAGCTCATTTTAACTTCATTTATATGCCCGTTGCATTTGTATCAAATGAACTTTGAGGGATAGCGTACAGTCGTCGCTCTAACCGACCGATATGATCTAATACTTCCTCAGAAGCGGCTTGCAACTTAATAAAATGTTCTTTTGCTTTCTCGTGCTCTTTTTCAGTAACCTTTTTTTTAGAATTGAATAATTTAGAAAAAAATGATCGATCAGTATCCGTAAAATAAATTTTAAAAATGTGCATATATTCATCGTGTAATGTAAAGTGAGCTTTTTCGATATCGTCTAAACAGCTCATATTTCCTAAAGCGCTAAGTTTTTGTCCCTCACTGTAAAACCACTCCCCAAAACGGCAATCTGTACAGCTAAGTGGTATGGCACCCTCATCAATCGCCAACCCCTCAATCAATAATTTTGCATGCTGTACCCACTTGACATGCGCCTTTTTAGCATCACTCAACGATTGTAATGTTGTAGTTTTATCCATATAAACCCATCCTCGATGTAATACTATTATTATACCTGCCAAAAATCATAAAAATAACACAAATATCACTATCTTTAATTATTTTACGGTACGTAAATAGTGCAATACAGTACCTATGAGATCGTCATCATCTTTGCTCTTGCTTTGTAATGTCTCTTTCACACCGTTCGTGTACTCTATCGTAATATTTTGATTATAGTTGCTCACCATTTTGATCTTTTTCTCGATACACAGCAATTTGATCACCATGATCTCAAAAAACTGTTTCGTCGGCGTATCGGGTTTGCCGAACCGATCTCCCACTTCCTCTTCGATTTCGTAAATCTCGCTCGGAGATTCACATTGACTGAGACGGCGATATAGCTCGAGTCTAAGACGGTCTTCGCTCACGATCTCATCGCTGATAAAGGCGCTGACGGTGAGTTTGATATCCACTTTGGCACGCACGGCACTCGATTGGTTGGTGAGGAGTTTGATCGCATCCTCCAACATCCGAAGATAGAGGGCATATCCGATATTTTTGATGTGACCGCTTTGGGCATCCCCGACGAGATTCCCCCCTCCGCGGATTTCGAGATCGTGGTACGCCAGCATCGAACCGCTTCCGAGGAACGAATTAGATTCGAGTGCTACAAGACGTTTTTTCGCCTCTTCGGTGAGGTGGTCTTTGTCATCGACGATGAAGTACGCATACCCCTCGATATGCCCCCGTCCGACCCGTCCGCGAAGCTGATGCAGATCCGCCATCCCGAAACGATCGGCGCCGTCGATGATCATCGTGTTGACCGTCGGCATGTGGATCCCCGATTCGATGATAGAGGTGGCAAGGAGTACATCGTATTCGCGGCCCGCGAATTTCGCCAGCTCCTCTTCGGTTTGGGTCGCACTGATTTGAGAGTGGAGGATGAGGATACGCAACTCCGGCAAAATCGCTTTGAGCTCACCTGATTTGATAATCATCGAATCGATCGAGTTATGGACGTAGAACACTTGACCGCCGCGGCGAAGCTCGCGTAAAATCACCTCTTTGATCAGTTTCTCATCGTAGTTTTTCACAAACGTCCGTACCCCTAAACGCTCACTCGGAGGGGTGAGGAGTTCGGACATCGTTTTGATCGAGCTGAGGGCTTGGTTGAGGCTTCGAGGAATCGGCGTCGCACTCATACTGAGGAGATGGACGTTCTCATAGAGCGATTTGAGTTTCTCTTTTTGTTTCACCCCGAATTTATGCTCTTCGTCGATGATGACGATCCCGAGCTTCTTACAGCTCACCCCGAACAGCGCATGGGTTCCGACGACACAATCAAGTTCACCCACTTCGAGTGCTCGAAGGGTCGCATTTTTCTCTTTAGTACTCACAAAACGGTCCAATTTCGCGACCCGAAGCCCGAACGGCGCAAGGCGGGTTTTCAGCGATTGGAAATGCTGGGAACTGAGTAAGGTTGTCGGAACGACGAGAAGCGATTGAAATCCCCCTTTTGCGGCGGCAAAAATAGTGTTCATCGCCACCTCGGTTTTCCCGAAACCGACATCGCCGCTGAGGAGCCGATCCATAATCTGCCCCGAAGAGAGGTCACGAACGATGGAGCTAATTGCACTCGCTTGGTCAGGGGTATAATCGAACCCTGATTCTGCTTGAAAACGGCGAAGTTCCCCCGCATCGACGTTGATGACGGAAGCTTTGATCAGTGCACGGCTCGCCGCGATCCCCACAATCTCCGAAGCGATCTCGAACAGTCGCGCTTTGACCGACTCTTTGAGTTTACCGAAGCTCCCTTTGCCTAGACGATCCAGTAATGGGAGGCTCCCTGATGCGATATAGCGATCGATCGCATCGAGATTTTCGACGGGGAGGAGAAGTTTGTCATCCCCCATGTATTTTATCACGACAAGGTCTTTGATCCCGCCGAGGATTTCGGCTTGCTCAATCCCGACAAATATCCCCACTCCGTACTCTTCGTGAACGACGTAATCCCCCACTTTGAGATCATCGAGGAGGATGGAGGTACGGCGGCGACGACGCTTTTTCTCATGGCGGTTAAGGGAGAATATGATCTCATCAGGACCGATCAGGTTAAGGACGATCCCTGAGGTTTTTACCGTGATCTCTTTGAGATCAAATATCCCCGCCGCTTTGAGCTGAGTATCGCTCGCGGCGATTAGGGTGAATTTTTTGTTCTTATGGACACTGCGAAGAGTTTCGAAATTCCCTCCGCCTAGTGGCGTGTAGCGCTCCGACTCAGGGAGAATATCCGCTTCCAATCGCTCGCGAGGCAAAACGGGTTGGTTGAGCCCGTAGGCTTCATCGAGGACGCTTTTCATCTCACGGATACGTGCAACCCTCTTCCCTTTGCACAGATCGACTCCGTGCTCTCCCAATACCCAGAAACCGAGCGATGCGATGTCTTTGACAAAGCTATCGCTTTGCGCCTGAGCTATCGCTTTTTCGAAATGTTTGTACTGCTGTGCATCGAGGGAGAAAAAAGCGCTCGTTACCTCGATACTCGCTAACTCTTCTTTGTCGGTACGCTGGGTTTCGACATCGAATGCTTTGATCTCTTCAACCTCATCATCAAACAGACTGATACGGTACGGGTTGCTTTGGTTAGGGACATAGATATCGAGGATATCGCCGCGATGGGATACCTCCCCCTCCATCTCCACCATATCGACAAAGGTGTATCCCCAGTGGATCAGCTTCTCTTTAAACGCTCCCAAATCGATCCTTGAAGCGAATTCGATGGTCTCGCTTTGAAGCAATGAGGGATCGGGCATCGGAAAAAGAAGGGTTTTAAGAGGTGCTATAATCAGCGGTTTTTTGGACGACGTATAATAGGTACGAAGTGCGGTAAAGAGGGCAAAAAGTTCCTCAGAAAACGGGCGTAAATCATCCATATAAGTTGCACGAAAATCGGGTAATACGATATGGGGCACCTCTAAAAAGGTCGAAACATCGCTCAGTTCAGAAGCCTCTTTGGCATCCTCGCAGAGGAGGATTTCAGGGCGATTTTTCGGGTTGTTTTTTAGGTATTCATACCATCGTGCTTGTGACATTTATCCTCTTTAAAAACGTTTCGGCAACGCTGAATGAACCGAAAACCAAATATTCTTTATCTTCATGGAGTGTATCCAACATACCAAACGGTATTTCTAACTCACGTAAAACCGATTCAAGCAAATGACGTTCAACAATCCGCCCCTCACTCACCTCTATAATCTCAACCGTTTCGATTATCGGCGATAATATGCTCAAAATCTCGCGGTAATCTTTATCCCCGTAAGTGTTATAGATGAGGGTCACTTTTTTCCCAACAAAATTTTGGGCTATCGACTCTGCCGCAAGTGCATTATGCCCCACATCCAACGTTATATTAGAGGCGATTTTACTCAGTCGCCCAAACAAGGCACTCTGATCAAACACCACTTCGCTCGCCTCGAACCCCAGCATCTCATACGCACTCATCGCCAATGTCAGATTATCGCGTAAATAATTGCTGAGACCATTTTTTATGGCAAGTTGCAATGCTATTTCTTCGATACTCGGAGTCAACCGCTCGGAGAGTGTATATAGTGTGCACCCTTTTCCCTCCGCAATAGTTCGAGCAATCGTTTCAACTTCAGAGTGTTTTTGTGTTCCCAACAAAGCGACACATTGCATACTTCGTAGTTTCGTCGTTGCAATCGAATCAATGGAACTACCTAAAAATGCCGCATGATCAAAATCGATAGGTGTAAAGATACTCAGTACTTTATCAAAAACAGCAGTCGCATCATATTCCCCGCCCAAACCCGCTTCACACACGACGTAATCACACCCTTCATACACCACTAACGAGAGCAGAGTCGTATACTCAAAATAGCTCAACGTCTCAGCAATTTTCACAGATAGTAGAGCTAGAAGCTTCTGATGGGCACACTCCAATATTTCATCACTCACTTCAGAGCCATCTAACCAAATCCGCTCGTTAAATCGCAGAATATGTGGCGAGGTATAATGCCCAACCTTTTGCCCTGCGCGGTGCAGTGCAGTTGCTAGAAAACGCCCCGTAGTACCTTTTCCGTTGGTTCCGACGAGGTGAATGGTTTTTGGAGTCGGTAGAGAGTGCTTGATCTCACTATACGTGCTAGGAAAACGATTATAGTCGATCACATCGTAAAAAAGAGGTTTGAAAGAGAGAAATTCGTCTAATGTCATGCTGGCTCGACGCGGTTTCGCCCTTTGTGTTTAGCATCATACAATCGCTCATCCGCACCATTGACCAATGCTTTTAATGAGGGAAAATCACTACGCTGTGCAACACCGATACTGACACTCACCGCAATCCGCTGTCCTTGATACATAAAATGGGCTTGCTCGACATGGGCACGCACCTTTTCACAAAATACCTTTGCACCATTCAAATCAGTGTCCCCCAAAATGGCTAAAAATTCTTCTCCTCCGAAACGACCGACGGTATCACTGGTACGCGCTTCTAATTTTAGAATTTTTGAAAAGGCAATCAGTACCGCATCTCCCGCTTCATGTCCATACGTATCATTGACCGATTTAAAGTGATCCAAATCGAGCATAGCCACACAGAACGGATGAGCATGACGCTCATACTCCGCCTCTTTGAGATTAAGATGCTCTTCGATTGCCCGTTTATTGAAAAGCTTTGTTAAGAAATCTTCCCGAGATGCTTGGGTTGCTTGGGCTAAATCGGCTTCAAGGGTAGCGATTTTTTTCCCCATTTGGCTTACTTTTTCATTATGAACTTTTAGATCTTTGCTCAACACTTCCACTTTTTCTTCTAACGTGCTCGCAATCGTATAAAGACGCTTGTGTGCTGTTTTAAAATCGGTAGGTTTTTGGTTATCCAGCGCTTCAAGATCACGTTTTACCTCTCGAATCTCACTGCTAGAATTTTCACTTCGCTCAATCAACTCGATCAACTGTGCTGAAAGTTTTCCCAAAAGGGAATCAAGTGCACGCACCATCTCTTCTACACTGTTTTTATCCAATGCAATACGCATTGCTATCGCCGTTTTTATCTCTCTTTCACAACTATCGGTGTCAATATACGAGGGATTGTCCTGAAGTTTTTGAGTGAGCGCAATCGTAGCACTGTCCATCGTCGGAGCGATGGATGGAACTAATGAAGCAATGAGTAACTGGACGGTTTTAGCACTGCCGGCTTCTCCGCTTAAACCCCCTTGTAAACTCAAACTCTCAATGGTACTTCGCAAATTTGCGGTATCGACTGAACCGAAAACAGACAATTTCATTAAAAATGAGTCATCATAAATGCTTAAAAAATTTATCCACGCTTGTTTGAGGAGTTCTAGTTGTGTTGATCCCCCCTGCTCTTCTAATATAGCAATGGTTTTCTTCGCTAATGCCGAAGCATCCGGATTGTGTAAGACATCGATACTCTCTGCCATTTTTTTGGCCAAGTTACTCAAAAGCTCAACCAATACAGATGCTTCACTAGGATTCATACGACTCAGTTTTGAGATTAAGAATCGGATCAGTTCTGCCGTCGTTCGAACACGGTATTGCTTAACCTCTTCGAGTGTTTTTTTATCCATTAGGGAGATATATCGATCTATTCCGCTACAGTCCTCTACCGCAAATCCCGCTTTTTTGGCTTCAGCACAAAATGTTTCACTATACGCATCAGGAGTCCATACTTTTCCCTCTGCTTTTAGTCGCTCAACCGTGTTTCGAACAATTTGATTAATAGTCATAACCTACCCCTTATTTCGAATTTGCACCCTCTGCCGCGATTTGCGCGACAAAAGCATCTATCCCTTTTTGAGCCCCTTGACGAATCGCCTCAAAGCGTGCCTGATCGGATATAATAGCATTCGGCTCTATTTCAAAATCATAGGTTCCGTGCGTCGTATAATTTTTTACTTTTCCCTGAAACATACGGCTAATCACCATTCCTACGCTGGTTCTATAGGTTATTACATAGCCGTCCGTATCATAACGAAGCGGACTAAAGGAGACCGAGCCGATCGATATTTTTAAATGAGTTGACGCCACATTTTTGGAAACAAGAGAGGTTCTAAATTTGGTAATAACAGCGGTATCGACTGCATCTTTAATGATAACACTATTTTGTGGATCTTCCATCGAAATGACCACTTCGGTACTGACACTCTCACCCAGAACATTTTTGGCTAAATGGCTGGCGGGTTGATAGCCGCAACCGGCTAAAAAAAAGAAAGTGCTCAGTATCCAGTATTTCATGGTGCTACCCTTTTATCACAAGATTGACAAGTTTACCGGGGATCACAATCGATTTTACGATCTCTTTTCCCTCAATCCACTTCTCTACGGAAGCTTTCGCTATCTCTATGATCGCTTCTTGCGACTCACTAACTCCCACTTCGATCGTTGCACGATTTTTACCGTTAATGGATACGCCCAGAGACAATGCTTCGACTTCGAAAACCTCTTCTAGTACCACTTGGACACCGAAGTTTTTTCCGCCGAAATATTCAGTTGAGAGTTCCCAACAAATATGTGGGATAATCGGTTCCATCACAGAAGTTAAAATCCAGTACCCTTCCGTCCATACATCGCGATTATTCTGTTCATTCAACGCATTCATCGCTTCCATTACACCGGCAATCATAGTGTTAAAGGTGTGACGTTCCGTATAAACTTCTTGAGCACGTTTAAGTGCTTCGTATACTTTTTTCCGTGCCCCTTTAGCTTCTTTTGTAAGAACACTATGATCGATAATCGGTAAGTGATCGGTAACATTAACATACTGAGCGCGATCCGCAAACCGTTTCAAAAATCGAAATGCCCCCTCAACCGCACTATCATTCCACTCCAACTCTTGGGTCGGTGGGGCAGCAAAGAGGATAAATAGACGCGCCGTATCAGCACCGTATTTCTCTATCAATGCTCCCGGATCGACGGTGTTTCCTTTGGATTTGGACATCTTCGCACCGTCTTTAAGAACCATCCCTTGTGTTAGAAGATGCTCAAACGGCTCATCGCTACTTACGTATCCCAAATCACGAAGCATTTTGGTAAAAAATCTCGCATACAATAGATGTAAGATCGCGTGCTCGATTCCGCCGATGTAGTGATCCACTCCCATCCAGTAATCAAGTGCTTGCTTATCAAACGCCTCTTTAAAATCATTTTTGACCGTGTAGCGCAAGAAATACCATGATGATTGGATGAACGTATCCATCGTATCGGTTTCACGAATGGCAGGTTTTCCACATTTCGGACACGTACAATGTTTCCATGTAGCATGATGTTCGAGCGGATTTCCCTCGCCGTTGATAATAACATCCTCAGGCAATGCCACGGGGAGATTAGCCTTATCTTCAGGGACGATTCCGCAACTCTCACAATGGATAAACGGTATCGGTGCTCCCCAATAACGTTGACGACTGATTCCCCAGTCTTTGAGGCGGAAATTGATCACTTTTTTACCGAGTTTATTTGCTTCAAAATGATCCATGATCGACGCTTTAGCCGTGACGTTATCCAGAGCGCTGAACTCTGCACTATCACGTAAAATTCCTGTTTCGGTATACGCACATCCTGATGGTAGCTCACCCTCGGAAGGGAAAATAACTGCTTTGATCGGTAAATCGTATTTAGTCGCAAACTCGTAGTCGCGATCATCATGGGCAGGAACCGCCATCACCGCACCCGAGCCGTAATCGGTAAGGACGAAATTCGCCACCCAGACCGGAACTTTTTCCCCCGTGAGAGGATGAAGCACATTGATCCCCAGTGATACCCCCTCTTTCGGGCTTGTAGCACGATCACGTGCGCTTACACGCTGCATCGCTTTGATCGCATCCGCAGTTACGGTATCAAGTAATCCGAATGAGATCATATGACGGACGATTTCATGTTCCGGTGCAAGAGCGGCATAACTCACGCCGTAAATCGTGTCAGGTCGAGTCGTGAAAACATCAAAAGATTGATAGACGGCACCCAGACGCGCTTCACTCTCAACATCGAGTTTAAACGCGAACTCCAAACCGTATGATTTACCGATCCAGTTCTCCTGCATCGTTAGAACCTGCTTTGGCCATTTACCCTCTAACGTTTTGAGTGACTCCAAAAGCTCTTCAGCGTAATCGCTGATTTTGAGGTAGTACTGATACATCTCTTTTTGGACGATCTCAGTTCCGCATCTCCAGCATCCGCCATCAACCACTTGCTCATTTGCCAAAACGGTCAAATCATGCGGACACCAGTTGAGAAACCCTTGTTTGCGGTATAACAACCCTTTGTTAAACATATCGATAATAAAACTCTGCTCGAATGCCGTGTATTCTGGATTCGAAGTGGCAAATTCTCTATCTTCCGAAAAGGAGAGACCTAATCCTGCCAACTCGCCGCGCATCGTAGCGATATTTTCATACGTCCATTTTTTAGGGTGAACACCGTGTTTAATCGCCGCATTTTCTGCCGGCATCCCGAAGCTGTCCCATCCAATCGGATGGAGAACATTAAACCCCTGCTGACGGTAATAACGGGCAAACGCATCACCGATGGTGTAGTTACGGACATGTCCCATGTGGATACGCCCCGATGGGTAAGGAAACATACTGAGAATGTATTTTTTAGGTTTGCTAAAATCATCCGAGGACTCATACGCTTTCGTGGTACTCCACGTTTTTTGCCATTTTGCCTCAATCGATGCGGGGGT
>NZ_JAFLKV010000065.1:0-3827 GCF_019163035.1 Sulfuricurvum sp. | reverse complement strand
AAATCACTATTTTTAGACTCTTGAATATGTTCACGAATACGGTCATAGACGATAATTGTATCATGGATCGAATACCCTAAAATCATAAGCAATGCCGCAACACTTTCGATATTAAAGTCGATCTCGAAATAAGAGACAAAACCGAATGTAATAACGATATCATGGACAATCGCGATGATCGCCGCTAACGCAAAACGCCACTCATAGCGGAACGTTACCATCGCCATAATGGCACCCAATGTTAAAAGAAATGCGGTAAGCCCTTTGACTCGAAGCTCATCACCAACTTTCGGTCCGACCATATCGACACGGCGAATTTCAAATTCACCCGTATCTTTGAGAATCTCTCTTGTAACATCTCCGATATCTTTACTCAAGCCATCCGTCGATGCGGCTGTTTTGATCACGATCTCTTCGGGTGAGCCGAATTCACTCACTGCCGCATGTTTAAATAATTCATTTTTTTCGAGCGCTTCACGCACTTTATCGATAGGGGCAGGCCCCTTATATTTTACCTGAACAACCGTTCCTCCGGTAAAATCGATTCCGAACGAAAACCCTTTCGTAGCGATTAATCCAACCGCTAAAAAGAAAAGGACGAACGAAGCGACGAAAAAGATTTTCCCTTTGCCTAGGAAGTTATAGACTTTATCTTCTTTAAAAAGTTCCATAATTAGTTAACCTTTCTCGTCATACCAAACCACAATTTGTAGTTTTTCGATTTTTCGATACGATTGGTAAAGAGTTGGAAAATTCCATACGTTCCTACAATCGCCGTCAACATCGATGCCAAAATCCCCATGCTCAATGTCACGGCAAACCCTTTGATAGCACCCGTTCCGTATACATAGAGAATCGTACACGCAATGATTTGGGTAATATTGGAATCCAAAATAGCCCGCATTGCTTTACTGTACCCCTCGTGTAACGCCCGTTTAAGACCTATTCCTAAACGTATTTGTTCACGGACACGCTCATTAATAATAATATTCGCATCAACCGCCAAACCGATGTGCAGAACGATACCCGCCATACCCGGTAGCGTCAATGTCGCACCGAGCAGTGCCATCATCGCCAAAATAATAAAGATATTGATCACAACGGCAAGATTCGCGATGATTCCCGCCAATCCATAATACATAATCATAAAAATCATAACGAGGACAAACCCGCTGACCAAAGCGAGTAATGAGGCTTTAATACTATCAGCACCCAAACTCGGCCCGACGGAGCGTTTTTCCAACATATAAATCGGTGCCAAAAGTGCCCCTGAGCGGAGAGCAATCGCGAGGTCATTCGCTTCGGCTACTGTGTAGTTCCCGCTTATTTGACCGCTTCCCCCTCCGATACGCTCATTGATCACAGGTGCTGAATAGACTTTTCCATCCAGTACAATCGCGAGCCGTTTTCCGACACTTTTACCGGTAAAATCACCGAAAACTTGCGCACCCGCAGAGTTGAGTGAAAAATTGATAACCGGACGGTTGTTTTGATCGTATCCCACCTGCGCATCGGTCAACATCGTTCCGTCCAAAATCGGAATTTCATTGACCAAATGTTTCATTTGCGGCTGAAGGGCGTCTTCAAGGATTTTATCCCCATAGGTAGCCGCTTCAACATCACTCAAATCATTAACACGCATAGAACGATCTTCATCCACTGCCATCAGTTCAAGCTTCGCCGCACGAGAAATCAACTCACGTGCCCGTTGCTCTTCTTGTGGGGTTTTGATCCCCGGAAGTTCCACAAGGATTTTATCAACCCCTTGACGTGCAACAACCGGTTCTGCCAAGCCGAACTGATCGAGACGGTTACGGATCGTCTCAATCGCTTGATCTACCGATTGAGCTTTTAACTTTTCGACCTCTTCAGGTTTAAAAGAAACACTAAAAGCTTCACCCGATGTTTTAACCACCGAACCTTGCACCGTTTTTAGATGCTCATTTAGTTTAGCATTGTCTTCAGCATCCAAAAGAGAAAATACGACACTGTTTCCCTCTACACTGAGACCGTCGATCAAAATATCATTTTGCTCGGTAAAGTGTTTGATCCCTGAGGCAACCGATTTGAGTTGCGAGTTGACCGCCTCTTCGGTTTTAACCCCTAAAAGGAGATGCAATCCACCCTGAAGGTCAAGCCCCAGAGTAACTTTTGCACCGTGCTGACTTTGGGTGAGGGAAGGGATCGAGAAAATAATCCCAAAAAGTGCTACAGCGATGAGTAAGGCAACGCGAAAATTAAGCTTCATCCTCGTACTTTCTGGCAACCGCATCTTTGACGAGGCGCACTTCGGTTTCGTTATTCATTTTAATCACGAAATGTTTTTCTTCAACTTTTCTAATTTCGACGATCAGTCCTCCGCTTGTTACGATTTTATCCCCTTTAGTAAGGGCAGCAACCATCTCTTTGTGTGTTTTAGCTTGCTGATTTTGAGGACGAATGATCACAAAATACATAATAGCGATCAAAAAGACGAAAGGGAGAATTTGGGTAACAATTTCCATGGGTATCCTTGGGTAATGTGAAATTGGGGCATTATACTGAAATGTGGCTAACAACGATATAATTCCCCCATGAAATATCGATCATCCCCCCTTATTGAACTCATTGTCGCCCCGTTGGTTATCGCCCTTTTATTCTCCGCTTTTATTTATTGGGAACATTTTGCCCTCACCTCAAAAGCGCTTAACACCCTCTCAGGCTTGATCGCCCTTTATCTCCTCCTCCACGCCCCTAAACGTACTATCCTTGTGAGCGGATTTTGGATCGGATTATTGTGGTGTTACTGGATCGGATTTAGTTTCCAATATTACGGTCTGGGATGGGCAACATGGCTCGTCGCTTTGGGTTTTGGATTCGTTTATGCCCTCTATTACGGAACTATGGCACTTACGACCAACGCACTAGTGCGCGCCGCCATCCTCTTCGGTCTCACCTTTATCTGGCCGATGGATTTCAACTGGATGCAGCCCGAGATTATCTTCGTGGAGAGCTACCTCGGATTTTCCAAATGGCAGTTTGCCCTCATCCTTTTTTCCCTCGCACTGAGCGGATACGTTAGCGGTTTTAAAAAATTATTCCCGCTTCTTTTACTGATCGGGGCGATTCAAACCACCTATACCCCACCGCCGATTCCTGATGTGAAAATCAAACTCGTCTCCACCGATATTTCGCAGGATTTCAAATGGCAGAGCGAACAACTACCTCAAACGATCCAAGACAATTTTACCGCTATCGATGAAGCGATCACAAAGGGGTATGACCTCATCGTTCTACCCGAATCGGCATTTCCCCTCTATATGAACGAGCATACCGAAATATCCGAAGCTCTTAGTGAACGTTCACTCCATATCGCTATCCTAACGGGAACACTGCACAAAGAAGACGGTTTAAACTACAACGTCTCCTATCTTTTCGATCAAGGAAATGTAACGGTTGCTAAAAAAACAATCCTCGTCCCTTTCGGTGAATATATCCCCCTGCCGAGCTTTTTAAAAGGTTGGGTTAATCGTGAGATTTTCGGAGGAGGAGCCGATTTCGTTACCGCCAAAAAACCGACCGATTTTCGGCTTAAAGGGACAACCTTCCGCAACGCCGTCTGCTACGAAGCAACGCGCGCTGAACTCTACACACCCGATGTTCGCTATATGATCGCAGTGAGTAATAACGGCTGGTTCAAACCCTCTATCGAGCCGACGGTACAAAAGCTGTTAATACGCTTTTATGCCCGTAAAAATCATACGGTTGTGTTTCATGCGGCAAACGGTGGAGGAAGCGGGATAGTGTATTAATTTTGTCATCCTGAACTCGATTCAGGATCTCAGATT
>NZ_JAFLKV010000045.1:21850-27180 GCF_019163035.1 Sulfuricurvum sp. | reverse complement strand
CTAAGTGATCCATACGGAAAAAAACTTTACAGTTACCACAAAAATAGTTCGAAAAATTCAGTAGAAGAACATTGTGCACTTTATGATATAAAACAAGCGATTCAAGATCCTGTGACAGGAGAAAAAATCGCAATAGTTTCGCTCCATTTTGACGATCATGAATATAAAGTAATGCTGCAAAAGAACAAAGAGGTGGCAATTAGAATTTTGATAATTACGATTATCCTTTTATCTATTTTCATTTTTTATGCCCGAAAAGAGTTTGAATTTTTAAAAAAACTGAGTGAGCATGTTTTCCAATACGATCCTCAAATCAATAATTTTACCCTTACCAAAACAGATAGACAAGATGAAGTCGGTATTATTCATAATGCTATTATTTCGATGGTTGCTAAAATCGGTACGTATGCTGCCCAATTAGATGAATTAAATGAATCATTAGCGACAAAAGTACAGGAACGGACAAAAGAATTGGAAGTGGCTAATTTGCGTCTGCAAGAGCTTTCCACGACCGATTCACTCACGCAGCTTCCTAATCGAAGATACCTTGAAGAGTATTTGCAGAATATATGGGGATTCGCCAAACGTAATAATGCCGTTATATCCATAATCATGTGTGATATTGATTATTTTAAGCATGTTAATGACAAATATGGACACATCGTAGGAGATTTCGTTTTAAAAGATGTTGCCCACTTTTTAAAAATATCACTAAAAAGAGATACCGATTTTATTGCGCGATATGGTGGGGAAGAGTTCATTATAATTTTGTATGACACAACTATTCAAGCTGCTGAAGAGGTTTGTATCAATATTCAAACTAATTTAAAGAAAATGGATGGTTTTGAATATAGGGATGTCAAATTGGAGCCGATAACATTAAGCTTCGGTATTGGAAGTGTTGTTCCTAATGAAGAGAATCAGCCGCAAGAATTGGTAAAGCTAGCGGATATAGCGTTGTATCAAGCAAAAGAAAATGGTAGAAATCGCTTTGTATCTATCGGAAATTAAGAGATCGAGCTAATTTGGATAAAATACTTTAAAAGTCGAAATAAGGATTGATGTGTGTTAAAAAGACAGATGAAGTCGGTACGATTAGAGGGAAATGATACTACCCATAAACGTGAAGAGTTGAGGGCCTATTTCCATCAAAGCTACGATTTGTTTGAATCCCTGTTCGATCTTTTGAAATCGGATGACGTTTATTACCTTCAATCCGAACCCACCCGTCATCCGATGATTTTTTATTTCGGACATACGGCGATTTTTTATATCAACAAGCTCGTTGCTTCCGGTGCATTAAAAGAGCGTATTAACCCCCATTTCGAAGAGCTGTTTGCCGTCGGTGTCGATGAGATGACATGGGATGCCAGCAGCGATTCTCTGAAATGGCCGAGTATCGATGAAGTGCGCACTTATCGACAAAAAGTCCGTCATCTCGTGGATGAGATGATTGCCACACTTCCGATGAAGCTTCCCATTACTAAAGAAGATCCATTGTGGGCGATATGGATGGGGATTGAGCATGAACGTATCCATATTGAGACGTCGAGTGTATTGCATCGTCAGATGCCATTAGAATTTGTCCTCCCTCATGCGGATTTTCCGATTTGTCCGATTCATGGAGATACTCCTGAAAATGCTTTGGTTTCTTTTACTGCATCAAAAGTGATACTCGGTAAAGGCTCAGAAGACCAAGGGTTGTACGGGTGGGATAACGAATACGGCAATGCGGTAGAGAGTGTAGAAGAGTTCCACGTCTCGAAATATCTCGTCAGTAACGGTGAGTTTATGGATTTTGTGATGGCAAACGGATACGGGGTGGATCGTTGGTGGGATGAAGAGGGATTGCGTTATCTACAAATCCGTAACGCGACGTGTCCGCCATTTTGGGTTTTACAAGTGGATGGGAGTTATAAATACCGCTCTTTGACTCACGAGATCGATATGCCCTATAACTGGCCGGTTGAGGTCAATGCCCTCGAAGCAGAAGCATTTTGCCGATGGAAAAGTGCCCAAGATGGGCAAACCTATCGCCTCCCTACCGAAGCGGAGCACAGAGCAATGGTACAAGAGGGGGGGATGGATGAAGAGGTGTTTGACGATTCACGTGCCAACATCAATCTCGTCCACTATGCCTCTTCTGTTCCTGTAGATACCTTTGCTCATGGAAAGCTTTATGATGTCGTAGGAAATGTATGGCAATGGACCCAAACGCAGATGGACGGGTTTGAGGGGTTTATAACTCATCCGTGGTACGATGATTTTTCAGAGCCGACGTTTGATGGTCGGCATAACCTTATCAAAGGGGGATCGTGGATATCGACGGGGAATGAGATACTCCGAGAATCACGGTACGCCTTTCGTCGTCATTTTATCCAGCACGCCGGATTTCGCTACGTGATCAGCGAGGGTGAGTGTGAATCCGAAAAAAATGAGCGGATTGAACGGATGTTTAGTGTATGGAAAAAACGGTATGGATGAGTTTCGTTTTATTGATCGCAGTGGTACTAATGCCGAAAAATATACCCTGAGAGAAAAGCTTTTTCATACCCAAGAGGTTCAGCCCCTTTGGGTCGCCGATATGGATATCGCAACCCCTGAATGTGTGATCCATGCGGTTCAAAAAAGACTCCTCCATCCGATACTCGGATATGAGATTATGAGCGATAGCGCCTACGAAGCGCAGATTGGGTGGATGAGAGAGCATCAAGGTTTTGAGATAAAGCGCGAATGGCTCAGTTACTCCCCTTCGGTCGTTGCTTCTATCGGATGTGCAATCCGTGCATTCAGCGAAGAGGGGGATGAAGTGATCGTGATGGATCCCGTTTATCCCCCGTTTTACAGTATGGTAAAAGATAATAACCGATCCTTACTTCTCCATCCATTGAAACAAGATAGCGCAGGGATTTACCGTTTTGATATCGAGCGTCTACGTACTCAAATCACACCGAAAACTAAACTGCTATTACTCTGTTCCCCTCATAATCCGATAGGGCGGGTATGGAGCCGTGATGAGCTTCTGGCATTGGGAACATTGTGTCTGGAACACGGTATCCGCCTCATCAGCGATGAGATTCACTCCGATATCGTCTTCGCACCGCACCAACATATCCCGATCGCGTCACTCTCTGATGAGCTTTTAAACAATACACTCACGCTGATAGGACCGGGGAAAACGTTTAACATGGCGGGATTTTCGATCTCGACAGTATGTATCGTCGATGAAACGATGCGAAAACACTATGAAGAAGAGGCACATCGTGTCCATTTCGGAGATGGTGCGGTATTGTCACATGTGGCATTTGAAACCGCGTACGCTGAGGGGGGAGAGTGGCATCAAAAACTATTAGAACATCTAAGGGTTAATGCCAGTCTCATCGAAGCGTGGGTGGCAGAATACCCTGCGATTAAGTTTCGCCCTCCTGAAGCGACCTATTTGGCATGGCTAGATTGCAGAGCGCTTGGATTAGGGGATCGAGAACTGCGAGAGTTTTTTGTTCACAAAGCGGGGTTAGGGCTGAGTCCGGGGCTGAGCTTCGGGAAAGAGGGGAGCGGTTTTATGCGCCTTAACTTTGCAGTACCGACATCGGTGCTTGGTGATGCGTTGGATCGGTTAGAGAAGGCTTTAAATGATTGAAAAAATAGAGCGCTTCATAGGAGAACATCATCTCCTCTCCTTGGCAACAATGGGGAAGCGGTTATGGTGCTGTTCGATGTTTTATGCGTATGATCCTAAAACAGTCTCGTTTATTGTCGCTTCTGATGAGACGACCGAACACATGAGCAATGTGGCGCAAAATCTTCATGTCGCGGGAACGGTTGCGCTGGAGACCAAAACGGTGGGGAAAATTCAGGGGATACAGTTTGCAGGGGAAATGGAGAAATGCGCCGATGGGTTAAAAAGCTTCTATTTCGATGCGTTCCCTTACGCACGTGTCATGAATCCGACATTATGGATGATACGGCTCGATGAGGTCAAAATGACCGATAACACTTTGGGGTTCGGGAAAAAGGTTACTTGGAGACGGGAGTTTTAAGGGTAAAGTAGCTGCACGGTTTTCCGCTCGAATTTTGGACGACCATTGAGGGGATCATCTTTGCTTTAAAGCCGTATGCTTTACATCCGTGCGGTTGATTGGCTTCCCATGTGACAAAATAGTAGATACATTTATGACAGATAATCTTTTGCATGGGTGGAATTTTAGCGTATAATTAGAAACTTTTTAAAGGATAGATATGAATAAATTGCTCTGTATGCTCGAATTGCAACAAACATTGAACGATGCCACTAATGGGAGAGGGTGGGAAAAAGGGACCACCAAAAACGGCAAAACGATTAACTGGCGTCGATGTATTACTATGGAATCGGCGGAGATGATCGATTCGTTCGGATGGAAACACTGGAAAAGCATTGCGCAAGCAACCGATTATGATAATCTCCAAATCGAGATTGTCGATGTGTGGCATTTTGTGATGAGTTTGGTGTTGGAATTTACTTATAACAGCGGTGCAGAGAGTATCGAAGAATTGGCAACGCGAATTTTTCAAACGCCGGAGTATCAAAAGCTTATCAGTGATACACCGCTTCCTTTTGGAGCTGATGATCTGTTGATGATTAAAATCGAAAATGTGATGCGTCTTTCGCTCATCCCTCTCTCCCCTGAAATGATCGGTGCATTGATCGAAGAGTTTTTCGATTTGACCTATTTGGGCGCATTAAATGAGACGCAGTTGTATCGTTTGTATGTGGGCAAAAACATCCTCAACCAATTCCGTCAAGACCACGGGTATAAAGAGGGACATTACATCAAAATGTGGAACGGTGCAGAAGATAATGCGGTGATGAAAAATGCGTGGGAAGCGAATCCCGATATGACTCCTGAGGGGTTATACGAAGCGCTTAAAGCGGCTTATCCGGCAGTATAAATCTCTTTATACTCCCCTTTCCATCGTTTATGGCACCAAAACCATAGCTTCGGATCTTTTCGTATTAAGCGTTCGAGGGCACTGACTTGCTTTTGGGTCGCTTCTAAAATGGCTTCTAAACCCTCTCCCTCAACTTCGATAGGATCTTCAAACGTAATCGTGTAGTGTTTCTCATCGTCACTCGTGATATAAACGCCCACAATGGGAAAATGGAATTTACTGGCAAGTTGAGCTGCGGTTGATGAGTGATAGGCATCATGAGAGAAAAAATTGGCGGATACTCCATATTTGGCGTTACTTCCTTGATCTATCATCAGTAATACGGAGCCGTTATTTTTGAGGGTTTTTGCCATGTGTTTGAGCGCTCCGCTTTTTTCGGCGAGTACCATTTTATGTCGTGT
>NZ_JAFLKV010000045.1:3445-21750 GCF_019163035.1 Sulfuricurvum sp. | reverse complement strand
AGTGCCGCGAGCGAGGTAAAAATCCCCTTGCGCCAATGATAGGGGAGTTTCATCAATACGGCATCCAAAACTAAAAAAAGACGAAATAAGATCATACTAACAGTTCCTTGGCTTTTTGGAGTATGCTATCTGGCTCAATTTCTCGGATGGAGAAATCAGCTCTGTTGATTTTTAATATATTGACGTCTGAGGGGGATTTGATCCCGATATTGAGTGGGGTTGGAAAAATCATCCGTTCGTTGGTCGGACCAAAAAGGGTGATGGAGGGAGTGTTCATTGCCCATGCCATGTGAGTCGGCCCCGTATCGTTTCCAATCGTTAAATCGCAATGGGCGATAAAGCTAACCAACTCAATCAGTGACATTTTCGGGGCGATTCGTGCATTGGAGGAGTGCTCGGCAATCCACTGCGCATCGAGCCTCTCCGCTTCGCTTCCCCAAATCAAATGACACGGAGAGGAGAGCGCGGAGCAAAGCTCGGCAAAGTGCTCTTTCGGATAACATTTACTCGGCCAAGATGCACCGATTACACACGCGATATTTTTCTCATCTTTTAGAACGGATGGTCGTTCTCGGAGTGGGAAAAGAGGTTCTTTTAAGAGAATGTCATTCTCATCATAGGGGATATGGAGCGCTTCGGTAATAACTAAGACGTTGCGTTTGATCACATTCATCTCATAAGGGATTTCGGAGGTGGAATCATAAAAAGAGGAGGCAAATTTTTCACGTATGCTGTTACGATCAAACCCGTGAACGCTCCCTTTGATAAAAGAGGTGACAATCGCCGATTTAATAAGCCCCTGCGCATCGATAATCTGATCATAAGCTTCGCGCGATCGGAGGTTACGGATGGTCTCTCGGAGGAGTTTAAAACTTTTGGTTTTTTTGATCCGTTTGATCGGTACAGGGATCACCTCATGGAGGAGCGGATGAGCCTCTAAAATGGGTGCAAACGCCTCTTCTACGTACCAATCGACACTCGCATCAGGGTAATGCTTATGGATGATTTGTAATACGACGGCAGTGTTAACGATGTCGCCCAATGCGCTGAGACGAACAATAGCAATACGGATTTTAGCGGAATTCATAAGCATAACTATAGCGCAACTAAGTTACAATCCGCATCAAAATAAGGTAGAGGAGATTTAAAATATGGTTGTTCAAGATATTCAGCAGTTTGCGGAAATCCGACCGAAAGCACGTGCTTATTTTTGTTATCTCTTTCATAAAAATCTCCCTAACCATCTCCCCTCCGTTTCGGTTGAGTCGCTTACGGCTCGATTGCTCAAAATACGAGGGGATTTAAAGGGGCTTGAAGCGGCGTACGTACTCGATTCTGCTGGAAATCAAGTCACCCCTACTTACTTGAAAAGTGGGAAAAAAGAAGAAGATATCGGTACGAGCCGTTCAACACGGGCTTACTATTATCGGGCAATGCATGAGCGCCGATGTACGATCACCGATCCCTATCCATCCCTATTGAATGATGAACTCACCGTTACGGCATCCGAACCTATTTTTGATGAGAACGGTGAGATCGTTTATGTTGCTTGTATCGATATGCCGTTGGCAGAGGTACTCAAAATTGCCCATCCGATGGCACTTGAGTCGGTAGCAGGACGTTTTTTCAGAGTAGCGTACGGAGCATTTACCGTTGTTCTAGCCTTGGTCTCTTTACTCCTCTTCGTCAAAGGAATCGAAGGTTTCTTGACATACGGGATGGGGCAATACGATAAAATTGAGATCAAAGATATTTTTGAAGCGACGATTTTGTTGACCCTTTCGTTGGCGATACTCGATTTGGTTAAAACCCTTTTTGAAGAGGAAGTTTTAGGGCGTCCTAAAAATGATCCGGCTTCGAGCATCCACAAAACAATGGTACGCTTTTTAGGCTCCATTATCATTGCCCTCTCGATTGAAGCTCTGATGCTGGTGTTTAAATTTGCAATGACCGAACCGCACATGATTGTCAATGCAATCTATATTATCGGAGGGGTAGCGATGCTTCTGATCGGGCTTGCCATTTATATCCGTTTTACCAATTTAGGAGAACATCGTTGATAGCAATTGTTGATTACAACATGGGCAATCTCGCCAGTGTTAAAAATGCTTTTGATCTGTTGGGAGAAAAAGTCGTTGTCGAATCCGATCCCGAAAAATTGAAAAGTTATGACCGAATTATCCTACCAGGAGTCGGTGCATTTGCTGATGCGATGGAACATTTACGTGAGCGTGGTATGGATCAAGCGATTCGTGAATACGCCGTAAGCGGAAAATTTCTCCTCGGAATCTGTTTGGGAATGCAGTTGTTATTTGAATCGAGCGAAGAGTTCGGACTCTCAAACGGACTCGGTTTGATCGAAGGACGCGTTCTGGCATTTGACACGAGCCGTTTTCATACGCCTCTCAAAGTTCCCCACATGGGATGGAATCGGATGTTTACACGTGAACACGCGCTCTTTGCAGGACTCGATGAAGCTCATTATCTCTATTTCGTCCACTCCTATCATGCCCTTTGTGCTCACGAGAGTGATAGTATCGGCGAGTCGGTTTATGGATACCGTTTTACGAGCGCGGTCGCTCATGAGAATGTTATGGGGATACAGCCTCATCCGGAGAAAAGCCACCAAAATGGTCTATCCATACTCAAAAATTTTATTAATCTCTAAAAGGACTTTTATTTATGACTATTTATCCGGCGATTGATCTTAAAGACGGCAAAGCGGTACGCCTCACCAAAGGGCTTATGGAGAGTGCAAAAATCTACTCCGATACCCCGTGGGAGCTTGTTAAAACGTTTGAAGAGATGGGAGCGAAGTGGGTTCATTTGGTGGATCTTAATGGTGCGTTTGCGGGAGAACCCAAAAATTTGGAGCAGATTCGTCTGATTCGAGAAAACTGTAATGTTAAACTCCAACTCGGCGGCGGTATCCGTGATGAAGCAACGATTCAACGTTATTTGGAACTTGGGATTGATCGGTTGATTTTAGGTTCTATTGCCCTTAGAGACCCCGAATTCGTGAAATCAATGGCGGCTAAATATCCTATTGTGGTTGGTATCGATGCAATTGACGGCTTTGTTGCTGTTGAGGGGTGGGGTGAAGTGAGTAGCATGAGAGCCACCGATTTGGCTCGAGCCTTTGCGGATGCAGGAGTCGAGGCAATTATTTGTACCGATGTGGGGCGTGACGGTACACTTTCTGGGGTAAATGTCGATTTTACCCTTGAGATAGCTCGTGCGTCAGGTATACCTACAATCGCCAGTGGCGGAGTAAAAGATGAGAATGATATCAAAGCGTTACAACTATGCGGTGAAGTCTCCGGTGTAATCGTCGGAAAAGCATTTTATGAGGGTAGAATTGAGCTCAAAAACTTTTTTTAAACTTATCGCAAACTTGGTTAGGCTATTATTGGGTATTAATTCTGTAAAAATGTATCAAAAAAAGGACGTACTTTGAAATTATTGGTTGTAGATGATAGCTCGACAATGCGCCGTATTATCAAAAATACACTCTCTCGCCTAGGTTATGAGGATGTTTTAGAGGGTGAAGATGGTCTTCAAGGATGGGGTGTCCTTGATGCCAATCCAGATATGGGCATGCTCATTACTGACTGGAATATGCCGGAGATGAATGGTTTAGAATTGGTTAAGAAAGTACGTGCAGATGCCCGTTTTACTGATCTTCCAATTATTATGGTTACTACTGAAGGTGGAAAAGCGGAAGTTATTACCGCACTTAAAGCCGGGGTAAATAACTATATCGTAAAACCGTTTACCCCTCAAGTCCTTAAAGAAAAACTTGCCGCCGTACTCGGTACTGAGGGTTAATGCAAGATTACTATTATATGTTGGTGGTTAAACCATCATCGCATATCGAGCTTTTTAGTGATTTTCTTATTGATGTTCTTCCAGTCGGATTTGAAGAGATTGACGATGGATTTATAATCCGCAGTGAAGAAGATTTAGAGACAGTAATGTGGGGGATTGAGCAGTTTGCTGAGGCTCTACAACGTGCTCTAGGTGAGGTTGTTGATGTTGATATGAATCTCACAAAAGAGAAAAATGACGATTGGATTGCGCAGTATCAACAAGGGATTACCCCGATTGAAATCGCCCCATTTTATATTCATCCTACATGGGAAGAACCTCGTGAGGGTATGCTAAACATAGCTATTGACCCTGCACTCGCTTTTGGAACTGGACATCACCCTACCACCGCTTCATGTCTCCGAGGTATTGCCAAGTACGTCAAACCCGGTGATGAGGTGATGGATGTCGGATGCGGGAGCGGAATTTTGGCGATTGCAGCCATTAAAAAAGGTGCTTTAGTCGATGCGTGTGATACCGATCCCCTCTCCGTTGAAAATGCGATAGTCAATGCCGAGCAAAATCAGATAACCTATCGCCGTTTATGGGAAGGTCCGATTAACGAGACCACTGAAAAATACGATGTTATTATCGCCAATATCGTTGCGGATGTTTTGGTGTTTATCGCGAGTGATCTAAAAAAACGATTACGAGATGGGGGGACATTGATCCTCTCAGGGATTATGGACAAGTACGAAGAGAAAGTTCTTCGTGCGTATAAAAATTTTGAATTGACAGAACGACTTGTCGAAAATGAATGGGTAACTCTAGTAGTAACTCACAAAGGAAATGAATAATATGGCTCAGAACGAACCAAATCCGAATCAAGATAAAAATAATAATTTTTTCAATAAAAATCCACTCATCACGTTTGCCCTTTTTTCGATTGTCGTTATTATCCTTTTTAAAGCGGTAATTGGTGATGAAAGCGAATTAAGCGGGAAAATGAGTGGTCAAAATGTTACCCGCACACAAGAGATCAGTTATGCTGATCTTAAGCGACTCATTAATGAAAAACAGGTTGAAAAAGTCTCTATTGGGCAAAGCTATATTCGGGCAATCGGTAATGACTCTAACGGAAAAGTTGCGTACACGACCCGTATTATTGGACCTGATACGACCCTCATTCCACTATTGGATGAGAAAAAGATTAACTATGTTGGATTTAGCGAGAGTAACTGGTTTACTGATATGTTTGGATGGTTATTCCCATTTTTAATTATCATTGCCATTTGGATGTTTTTTGCCGGACGTATGCAAAAAAGTATGGGTGGTGGCATCTTAGGGATGGGCAACTCTAAAAAATTGATTAACTCAGAAAAACCAAAAACCAAATTCGATGATGTCGCAGGTGCTCAAGAGGCAAAAGAAGAGGTTTTGGAGATCGTTGATTTTCTAAAATCACCGGATCGCTATGTGGAACTCGGTGCTAAAATCCCTAAAGGGGTATTGCTTGTCGGTAGCCCCGGTACCGGTAAAACATTGCTTGCTAAAGCAGTTGCGGGAGAGGCGGAAGTACCGTTTTTCTCTGTTTCGGGTTCAAGCTTCATCGAAATGTTTGTAGGGGTCGGTGCGGCTCGTGTTCGTGATTTGTTTGAACAAGCGAAAAAAGATGCTCCCTCTATTATCTTTATCGATGAAATCGATGCTATCGGTAAAAGCCGTGCGGCTGGGGGAATGATGGGGGGAAATGATGAGCGTGAACAAACGCTCAATCAGCTCCTCGCGGAAATGGACGGTTTTGGTACCGATACGCCGATTATTATTTTAGCGGCAACCAACCGTCCTGAGATCCTCGATCCTGCACTTTTACGTCCGGGACGATTTGACCGTCAAGTATTAGTGGATAAGCCCGATTATCAAGGGCGTATCGATATCCTCAATGTTCATGCCAAAGGGGTGAAACAAGATAGTGATGTTGACCTCGAAGAGATCGCACGTCTTACCGCAGGTCTCGCGGGGGCAGATTTGGCGAATATCGTCAATGAAGCGGCATTGCTCGCCGGACGTAAAAGTCAAAAAACAGTGCGTCAAGCCGATATGCGTGAAGCGGTTGAACGCGCGATTGCTGGATTGTCTAAGAAAAGCCGACGTATTGATGAGAAAGAGAAACGTATTGTTGCGTATCACGAGAGCGGTCATGCGTTGTTGGCAGAGACGACGAAGGGAGCTAAGAAAGTTTCAAAAGTCTCTATTGTCCCTCGCGGATTGGCGGCACTTGGTTACACCCTCAACACCCCTGAAGAGAACAAGTATCTAATGCAAAGCCATGAACTATGGGCAGAAGTAGATGTCCTCTTAGCCGGTCGTGCGGCAGAAGAGGTCTTTATCGGTGAGATCAGTACTGGAGCGGCAAACGACTTGGAACGCTCTACCGATATCATCAAAGCAATGGTACAAATGTACGGAATGAGTGATGTTGCCGGATTGATGGTACTCGAAAAACAACGAAGTACATTTTTGGGCGGCGGTATGACGCAAGCGCGCGAGTACAGTGATAAGATGGCGGAAGAGATGGATGCCTTTATCAAAAAATCGCTCCAAGATCGTTACGGTGATGTCAAAGCCCGTTTGGAAGAGTATCGCGATGCTATTGAGAAAATCGTTGAGCTTCTCTATGCTAAAGAGAATATTTCCGGGGATCAAGTTCGTGAAATTATTGAGGCTTTTGAGGTAGAAAACAATATCGAAACGAAACTTTCCCCTCGTAAAGAGACCCCCTCTAGTACAAAAATTGTGATTGATGAATAAAAGGAGTATTGCATGAGTGTTCAAAATGATACCTTTATCCTCTCGTCAAGAGGATGGCTTCTGTCTGCCGTATTGGGCTCTCTTACTCTATTTTTTACCATGACGGGATTGCATCTGTTCCAGTTTATTTTTGGAGCATTATTGCTTTCGGTATTGATGATTTTCCGCAATCCTGAACGTAATACCGCTGTGAGCGAATCGGATGCCGTTATTAGTAGTGTTGACGGGATTGTCCTCTCTATCGAAGAGACCGTTGTTGATGATCAAAAGATGTCCAAAGTGACGATCATGAATTCACTCTGGGATGTTTCGATGCTTCGCGTTCCGTTTGACTGTGAAGTGGAAGGGTTTAAAATCCGACACGGTGCATCACTACCGCTTTACAACCCTTTATCCGATACCCTAAACGAAAAAGCGGTTATCTCTTTTCGTTCTAAAAAAGGGGATGAAGTTTTTATTGAGCATCTTAGCGAGCAGAGCTGTTTTCCGATCGGTATAGAGTTGGAAAAAAGCCAAAAGTTCAAAGAGGGATCTCGTTATGGCTTTTTAGCTAAAGGTCGAAGTGTTATTTATCTCCCTGAACATACGCGTGTATCCGTCAATGCGGGTGCCAGTGTCCGCGCGGGTGAGAGTGTCATTGGATATCTCAAAGCCGCGTAATCCGATGCGACAATCTCCTCCCCCCATCGCCTATCTCCTCCCTAATTTTTTCACCGCCGCCTCTATTTTTACCGGATTTTATACGATTGCTTTGGCATTAGAGGGATCATTTGAATTAGCGGCTTGGTTTGTTTTTTTAGCCCTTATTTTTGATGGATTGGATGGTCGGGTTGCACGCCTTACGAACACCGCAAGCCACTTCGGAGTCGAGTTCGATTCGTTAGCGGATATTGTTGCATTTGGAGTGGCTCCGGCGTTGTTATTGTATTTGTATGTAGGTGATTGCTACGGACGTATCGGGATCATGGTGAGTGCATTGTTTATCATTTTCGGTGCGGTACGACTTGCCCGCTTTAACGTCACCACCTCACGGATCGAACCGAGTGTTTTTATCGGTTTACCTATTCCTACAGCGGCAATTATGATCTCTATCACTATTTTAATCCTTGAACGCTATCAAGAGTTATCACCATTTAAGGTTTTTGTTCTTCCCCTTGCGGCTATTTTATCGGTTTTGATGGTGAGTAATATCCGCTATCCGAGTTTCAAAAAAATGAACTTTAAAACATTTCATTTTATCCGTTTTCTCATTGGATTGATCGTAGTCGCTATGGGGGTCTTTATCTATCCGATTGAAGCTCTGGCACTATTAGCGGCAGGATATTTGCTTTATGGGCCGCTACGAGCCTCCTATTATCTACTGCGTCGGCTGATTCAAAGAGGGTGATAGAGATGAGGCTCGTTTGCGAGTTTCTCGGTATCGATCTCAAAGTCAAAATTCTGTGATTTAAATCCTGTATTTCCCATTTTGTCTAATTGGATAATAGCCGCTTGGTTGTTTCGACTTTGCATGTATAACAGCGCAAGGGCATAGCGGGTGTCCAAATAGCTTGGGTTTTGGATTTTGGAGAGTTCCAACAGGGCAATCGCATTTTCATAATGCTCTGCTCCGATGGAAGCGGATGCACCCATAAAAAGTGTTTTTTCATCACGAATTTTATAGGTGTCGATGAGCTGATTGTAGAGGGTATACGATTTTTCGAACTCTTGATGGTAAAAATAAGATTGCGCTAATGCCCCGATGATATCAGCAGTGTGATCGGTAGTAATCTGGAGTCTTGTTTCAAGACGAGAAATAAAAGGGCTTAACTGACCGGTCATTGCGGACATGAGTATCGCTTTATCGCGGGTTATTTGCGGGCCGAAGTAGAGATCATCATAATGAAATGATTGTTTTTTAAGATAGTTGATCGCCGAAGCGGCAAATGCTTTAGGTTTTTGGTCGCCGAAATGGGTATCAATCACCATCAAATGAGGTAAAATATTATTCGGTTGAAGCGCCGAAAGTCGTTTCGCAAATTTACGTGCATCCTCTTTTTGATTCATTTCGGTAGCTATCGCAACATCGAGGGCAAGGTATAGAGGGCGTTCTTTGTAGGCTTTATCCAGCCATTTCGATGAACTTGGTATATTATTTTGGGTGATATCAAAGAGGGTGCGATAAAGTTCAAACTCCTCTTTTTCAGGCTCTTGTGCGAGATTATCTTTGAGGATAGAGGAGAGTTTTGCACTGTCTTTTCCGAGCATATCCCCACACATGATCGCAAAAAGCCCCGACATATAGTTGTTGGCATCCAAATGATAGGAGCGCAAGAAGTGTTCATGCGCTTTTGCAATATCACCCAACTGTGCATAGGTTAGTGCTAAATCATAGTGGAGAATCGAGTGTTGAGGGTTACGCTTTAGAAGCGCCAAGAGTTGTTGATTTGCATCTCTGAGACGAAATTTGAGGGCTTTTTGGACTGAGAGGGCGATACCATAATCGACACTGGATGCGCGTGTACTGGTTTGAAGATACTCTTTAGCGCTTGTTATATCGTCAATAAAAATATTAGCATTCCCTTTTCGGATATAACTGAGTGTTTGATCGGCATTAAAAATCTTATACGGTGCGAAATAAAAGATATTCTGATAAATCTTTTGTCGATTGTCCTCTTTACGCTCACGGTAGATGCGCTGTAGATCATCGGGATTATAGAGAGATGGCTTTAGAAACACATGGATCGGGTAGGGCGAATAGACTAATTCCTTGTCACTATTAGTAGCTGTTTGTATTAATTTTGAGGCATCGCTATGCAATCCGGCTTTGAGATGAACATAGGCTAATGCGAGTTGTTCTTGAGTGGGTTTGTCATTTTGCATAATGGCGTCATTGAGGTATTTAGTCGCTTTTTCAATGTTACCGAGATTCGCGTACAAGAGACCTAATGAAAAAGAGTCCTCTTCTTGGGGCGGATTTTCCAAGGCACTGATCGCATCCGTGAAACTACCGAACATGGCACTGATTTTAGAGCGAAGGGTATTTTGGGTTGTTTGGTACTCTTCGGTCGTAGGGTGTTTCAATGCACTGAGTGCTTCGAGATAATTCCCTTTGTAGTAGTTGATAAGGGAATAATAATACGAATACATCGGAGAATTGCTCTCTTGGGGGAGATAGGTATCCGCCATTTTGATGTAGTAATTGAAATCCTTTTCCCGTTTTAGGTTAAGGCAACAAACCGCCGCATTGATCGCGCTGACACATCGGTTTTCACTATTGGCGATGGAGCGTTTGAAATTACTAAGAGCTGACTCGTATTCGCCTTCTTTGAGTTGGACGACACCGAGATTGTATTGGCTGATTGCTTCGGAGTAGAGGGCGATTTTTTCATAGAGTTTAAGTGCTTCGGTTGCATTGCCGTTTGCGTAGAGGTAATTTGCCCGCTCAATCATATTTTCGAGTTGACTCGGTTCGATAATTTCCTCTTCAGGTGCGGCTTTTGCAACACCTTCTTCGACTGCTACTGCATTCTCATCGCCGTGTCCTGAGAAGAAAAAGACCATGCCTCCTCCCCCTAAGAGAAGTAAAACCAAAACACCCGCACCAATGATGAGTTTTTTGTTTTTTAAAAGACTTGGTTTTTCATCGGAAGGAACTTCAGCTGCATCAGCTTTTTTTTCGACACCTGCGGCATCGGATTCCTCAATGATGATAATCTCTTCTTGATCTTCAGCCATGAGCTCTCTTTAACCTTTTAGAGGTATTTTTGCAATACGGCAGGGATAATGATCGTGCCGTCTTCTTGTTGGAAATTTTCCATAATAGCTATCATCGTCCGTCCGACCGCTAAACTTGAACCGTTTAGGGTGTGAGCGAGGATATTTTTCCCCTCTTCTTTGTAACGGATCTTCGCACGGCGGGCTTGGAAGTCCCGTGTGTTCGAGACGGAACTGATTTCGCGGTAGGTATTTTGCCCCGGAAGCCACACTTCGAGGTCTACCGTCCTAGCGGCACCGAATCCTAGATCCCCTGTGCAGAGGGTAACGAGACGGTGTGGAAGTCCAAGCGTCGCGAGGAGATCAGAGGCACACGCAACCATTTCTTCAAATACTGCGTCACTTTGATCGGCGCGGGTGATGGAGACGAGTTCGACTTTATGAAATTGGTGCTGACGGATCATACCGCGCACATCTCGTCCGCCGCTCCCCGCCTCTTTACGGAAACATGAGGTATATCCCGTCATTTTGATCGGTAAATCGGCACCGTTGAGGATTTCATCTTGGTAGAGGTTGGTGAGAGGGACTTCCGCCGTAGGGATGAGATAGAGCTCTTCCTCTTCGACTTTGAACAAATCATCTTCAAACTTCGGAAGCTGACCTGTTCCCTCTAACGCACGACGGTTGACGAGCATCGGAACACTGAACTCTTCGAAACCGCGCTCACGATTGAAATCGAGCATAAAATTGATGAGGGCGCGTTCAAGCCGTGCACCCATTCCGCCCACGACGCTGAAACGGCTTTTAGCGAGTTTAACCCCTCGCTCAAAATCGATCCAGCCGTTTTGGTCTGCGAGTTCCCAGTGCTCTTTCGGCGTAAAGCTAAAGGTTGGCGGAGTGAGGACTTTTCTGATTTCGATATTATCATTTTCATCCGCACCGTCGGGTACGTCTGCATCGGGGATATTAGGGATACGCATGATGATCGCATCGAGGGCTTCTTCGGCGGAGCGTTGGGTATCGAGGAAATCACCCAGGGTTACTTTATTGGCATCGACTTCGATTTTCAGCTCATCGGTACTTTTCCCCTCTTTTTTATACTGACCGAAAAGTTTACTCAACTCATTTTGTTTGGCTTGCAATGTTTCGTAGGCGAGTTTAGCGGTTTTGAGAGCTTCATTGGCGGTTTTTAGTTCAGTGATTACGGAAGCATCCACTTTTTTGCGCATCAACGCCGTTGCGGTTTCGTCAAAATTTTTCTGGAGAAGTTTTACATCGATCATAAGGGAGTATTCCTGCTATTTAATAATGATCGATTATAGCCAAAAGAGGCTGAAATTAGCTCAAAATCGCCTTAGCGAGTTCAAACTGATTTGCCGTCATGATATGGATTTTCGGATGGAGCGCTTTGAGTTCTTCAAAAAGGGTTTTACTCAGTTCAAATCCGACACGGTATTCTTCTTCAGGGCTGATGAGTGACGCGGCTTCGAGTGCTTCTACCCATGAACTCGGTACAAATATTCCCGGTACATTTTCATCTAAAAAGCGGGCGGTACGGAGTTTCGTAATCGGAAAATAGCCCAAAACGAGTACACAATTACCGTTATTTTCTCGGTTCGCTTCCGCCATCATATCGAGCAGTTTACGGGCGTTTTCGAGATCGTAGACGGGTTGGGAGATGATGGCGATGGCTCCGTGAGCTACTTTTTTGGTCATCTTCTTTTGCAATGTTGCGGCACTTTTAGCATAAGCATCGATGACGGCAAACGGATAAATCTCCTGCACAGGGGCGAGAAGTTTTTGCTCTGCTAAATCGGTACCGTTGTTCAGCGTCGTGATGATGTCGAGGAGGAGTTTGCTGTTCCCCTCGAATACCCCTTTGGCGTGTGGTTGATCGGAGTAGTGGGCGCTGTCACCTGTGAGGGCGAGGATGGCACGGACATTGGATTCATTTGCTCCGAGGAGATCGGATTGCAATGCGATACGGTTACGGTCGCGCATACTCATCGTTGCCAGTGTCGGAAGTCCGAAACGATCTTGGAGCTTCATTGCGGCAAAGAGGGCATTGTATTTGAGTTTGGCTAGGGGGTTATCGGTGGTACTGAACCCATCGACTAGTTTATCAAGACCCAATGCGGCGATTTTTTCAATCGTCGGGGCAAACTGGGCGGAACGCGACGGGGTTGTCTCTAATGTTATATAGGTGCTGTTGCGTAGTTTATCTATAAAGGTTTCGAACAAAAGGTGCCTTTGGATATAATTGCGTCATTATAACAAAATGTGGGAAATCTATTTTGATAAAATTAGCGGTATTTGATTTTGATTCGACATTGATGGATGGTGAAACCATCGATTTCTTCGCACGAGCGCTCGGAATCGGCGAGCAGGTGAGTACGATCACCGAGCGGGCGATGGAGGGGGAACTCGATTTTTTCGAGTCTTTGCAACAGCGTGTGGGGCTTTTAAAAGGGTTGGAATTTGGACTTGTCGAAGAGATTTGCCAAAACCTCCCTTATATGAATGGCGCGGTCGAGACGATTGCGGCACTGAAAGAGCGCGGTATTAAAGTGGTTTGCTTCAGCGGCGGATTTCGCACTGCGACTTCGTATGCGAAAGATATCCTCGGATACGATGCTGATTTTTCAAATGTTTTGCATTCGAAGGATGGAAAGCTCACGGGACTGGTCGGCGGCGATATGATGTTCGATTATTCCAAAGGGGATATGCTCGTGCGATTGCAAGGGCTTTTCGGAGTTACCGAAGAGGAGACAATGGTGGTCGGTGACGGCGCCAATGATCGATCCATGTTTGCCCATGCTGGAACGCGCGTCGCATTTTGCGCGAAAGAGATCCTCAAAAAAGAGGCGAATGTTATCATTGAGACGAAAGATCTCATCCAAATTATTACAAAGGTATTTTCATAATGTTAGAGAACTCATTATGGTTGCGTTACAACCCTACTAAAACGATCCGCGAAGTATTAGCACGTCTATATGAATGCAGTGCGGTAGAGATCGGAAATGATGAACGGGCTTTGTATGCCTCTCTCAAACGTCACTTGACGAAAAAAGAGTTTCGGATGGTGATGATGAACGAAGCGGGACTCTCGCCTCAAGAGATCGGTGCGGAAGTAGGGCTTGAGGGTGAAGAACTGACCAAAGCACAATACAAAGCGTACCGTAAAATCCGTCAGGATAAAATTCGTTTGGAAGTTCGTGCAGGTCAAGAAAAAGAAGTTGTTGACCCTGAGATTGATGCCGAATAAAGTGTGATAATTTGATACATTTTTGATAAAATTATTTCAAAAAATGTCATATTAACATTCAGTTAAAGCTCCATTTATCCTTTATCCGATATTATATTAATCGTATCAAGACACCTTCACCCTTTTTTCGGAAACGCTAAAGGTGTTTTAAAATTATTCAAGGAGAACGATATGAAAAAGTCAACATCACTTTTTCTTGCGGCAGTAGTTGCTGTAGGGATGATGAGCACAACTGTATCTGCTGATGACAAAAAAGGTCAAAAAGCGTATTTGAAAATGTGTAAAAACTGTCACGGTAACGGTACCAAAGGTGCAGCGATGCATACACAAGACGAGTGGGATGATCTTTTCGCTAACGGCGGAGAGAAAATCATTAAAGCTCATGCAAAAGATAAATCTGCTGCATACTTCAACGGTGATGGATTCAAAAACCAAGCACAAGACCTACGTGATTTCTTATTCATGTTCGGTTCAGATTCCGGAAACGTCCCTTCTTGCGGCTAATTCCGTAATTGTCCCCTCTGGGGCAATCTCTTCTTAATACTTCTTTTTCTCATTACCTTTAGAATTACATTAAATCATCAAACCAGTTATATCTTTAAACCCTCCGTGCATCCATTTGGTTACAATAAAGCTTGAATTAAAGGGATACACATGAAAATAGTTATCTGTGGAATTAGCGGGTTTGTCGGAAGTGCGTTAAAGCGTTTTTATGAAGAGAGAGGTGATGAAGTCATCGCTTTGAGTATCCGAAGCGGTAGTTCGGTTGAAAATGTTACACAAAAACTCGAAGGGGTGGATGTACTTATCAACCTTGCGGGGGCGAATATCTTGGGACGTTGGACAAAAAGCTACAAAGAACTATTACGTCAAAGCCGTCTAGAGACAACCGATATACTCATCAAAGCGCTCTCATCGTGTGAGAACCCTCCGTATACATTATTGAATGCGTCAGCGGTAGGTGTATATGACGCAGATCATCAGCATGATGAGTTTTCCACCCATTTTGGGAATGATTTTCTGAGTCAATTGGTTCAAGAGTGGGAACATGCAGCGTTTTGTGCACAGTCCGAACTGACACGGGTGTGTGCGATGCGATTCGGTGTCGTGTATGCCAACGGAGGCGGGGCTATGGCTAAAATGCTCCCTCCGTTTAAAATGGGGCTTGGGGGAAAAATGGGTGACGGCTTTCAGATGATCTCATGGATTCATCTGGATGATTTGGTTCGTGCTACGGCTTTTTTAATCGATCATCATGAGATAAAAGGGGTAGTCAATCTCACCTCTCCTGAGCCGATCAGTAATCTGGAACAAACCAAAGCAATGGGGCGAATTTTACATCGACCAACCTTTTTTGATCTTCCCGCATGGGTGGTGAAACTCGCTTTCGGTGAAGGCTCTATCGTAATGCTCGATTCCAAAGAGGTTTACCCGAGGGTTCTCCAAGACAACGGATTCGAATTCCGTTACCCTACATTTGACAGTGCGATGGAAGAAATTGCTCACGCGCAAGGGTGAGTAGCTCTTCATCGAGTTGGTAAGGGTTGAGAGCAACTTCATCGATTGTTTTAAAGTTAAAATGGCTTTTATTGTAACAGATGATAGAGTGATTTCTCCCCTCTAAGAGTGCATCAATCGCATAAGTGACAAATTTATACGCCATCAGCCGATCATAAACGCTCGGATTGCCACCGCGCTGAATATGCCCTAATACAGTAACCCGCGATTCAAATCCCAACTCTTTTTCAAACCATTCGGATACATCAGCACTGTTGAGCGCTTCGGAAACGATCGCGATAAAGTAATCTCGCCCCTTTGCCACTTGGGATTTAAAGCACCCTGTATATTCATGGATGTTGATTGGGATTTCGGGGATGAGGCACATCTCCGCACCTGAGGTAATGGCTGAGATAAGTGTGAGATAGCCACAATTACGTCCCATTGTCTCGATAACGAATGCGCGGTGAAACGAGGATGCGGTATCGCGCAACTGATCTATGGCGTCTTTGATTACCCCTAATGCCGTATCGACCCCCAGACAATAGTCGGTCCCGTTGATGTCGTTGTCAATTGTTGAGGGGATTCCGCAAAACGCGATCCCACTCTCATGGTAAAACCGCTCCATTCCCCGAAAGCTTCCATCTCCCCCGAGTACGATTAGTTTGTCGATGCCGTGGGATCGGAGGTTTTCAGCTGCAACGGCGCGAAAAGATGCCTCTTTGAATCGCATAGACCTGGCCGAGCCGATTTTGGTTCCCCCTCGGGTGATAATCCCTGCAACATCATGGTAATCGGCAGGGGTGATGAGGTTGTCGATCAGACCTTCATAGCCATTTCGGACAAAATAAGGTTGCAAACCTTTGGCAAAAGCGTATTCAACAAAGCGTTTGAGGGCGGGATTCATCCCTGAAACATCTCCGCCAGAGCAGAGTATGGCAATTCTTTGGTTCATTTTGTATCCTTGGTTAGGGTTTTGAGCCATTCAATAGATTGGTGATTGAGTTCATTTTGTGCATGCTTTAGTGCCTCAATACCGCCTAAGGCATCCATGGAATGGGCAGGAGCCGTGATGACAAAGCGTTTGGACGCGATAGATACTTTAGTGTGAACATCGATAAGACGGTAGGTCATATCGATATAACCCTCGCTAGCATCTTTTGTAAATCGGTGATAGAACGAATTTAAATCGGATTCGAGAACCCAATCGCTTTGAGCCAATGAGGACGCGGGGGAGATGGATACGAACAGAGTGTTTTCGTTAAAAGATTGCATAAGAGATCGCTGCATCAAAGTCGCCGGTGTATCGCTCCATCGGCTGTAGAGATAAGAGCCTGTTTCTCCATTTTCACGAAGGTAGATCAAATTTTTACCACAGAGGGAGGGGATTGCTTTTACAGATGCGACAGTGAGGGTTTTTGAAAATAGAGGTATTTTTTGTGATGTGGGCGCCTGAGGGGTAAAGAGGGTGTACTCATTGATCGAGGGGCTAGATGTAGAACATCCGCTCAGTAACAATAGAATAAGGGTGTAAAAACTGAAATGACGCATATATTATTCTCCCGGTCCCGATTTAGGGGTTGATTTTTTAAACAGTAGATCAGAAGGGCTCTCTCGTAAAGAGCGTAGAGTCATCTCCATCTCATTTGTGAGGGTACGTGTCTGTTCTAACAGGGTACTTAGTTCTCCGCTAGCAGGAGCGGCGATGGCACGCACATCGTAATCGCCTCGATCTACACTCGCTTCGAGCTTTTGAATAAGGAGATGGCTTGCTTTTGAGGTTGCTTCGAGCGATTGAAGTGTGGTCACCATTTTGGTCTGAACGAGTGTGTTGAAGTTGCCAGAGGCAGTTTTGACACTTCCTGCGGCTTCTTTCATCGCGCTGAGAGAGTCGGTAGCATTGTGTTCTAACGCAACACTTTGGGTCAACAGGGTTTTGATTTCTCCTTGATAGCCATCGATTTGTACTGTAAGCGAGCGTAAATGCTCCAGTGATTGGGCAACGTTTTCGACGTTTTGATCGCTGAAAAGACGATCGGCGTGATCAAGGGTTTTGGAAAGTTTTGAGGCGACATTGCTGAGTGATTCATCAAGACGCGTAATTAACGAGGGGCTTGAGGGGATGGTAGCAATATTACTGCCTCCGCTTGAGAGTAGCGGTGCGTTTCGGGAACCTCCGGCGATTTCGATAAAGGCGAGTCCTGTGATACCGTAAAATTTGAGTATAGCCGTAGAATCGGTTTTAATCGGGGTCTCTTTTTTGATTTTCAGGATGAGTTCTACCTCTTCGCTGTTGTGAGGATTGATCTCCATCGATTCAACTTTTCCGACATCAACACCGTGAAATTTAACGGCAGCTTCGGGTGCTAGTCCTGAAACCGATTCGGTGATATAGACTTTATATCGGCGGTATTGCGCTTCGTCTTGGTTATATTTGCCCAGCCAAAAGGCGAAACTGACGAGGGAGAAGGTAAAGAGGATAATAAATGTCCCAATGGCAGTGTAATTAACGCGTGATTCCATACGAGCCCTTTTGAAAGAAATAATCGACAATTGGATGATCGACTCTCAAAACCTCAGTAAGGTTCCCCTCTGCGATCACTCTTTTCTCCCCTAATAACGTGAATCGATCTACTATATGATGAATTGTATCCAAATCATGGGTCACCATAACGACACTTAGCCCTAAAAGATCGCGAAGCTGTAAAATCAGATCATCAAACTGGCGTGAACTGAGCGGATCAAGTCCAGAGGTGGGCTCATCTAAAAAGAGGAGTTTCGGGTCAAGTGCGAGGGCGCGGGCAAGGGCGGCACGTTTGATCATTCCGCCACTAAGCTCTGCGGGGTAGAGATACTGGGCGTGAGGAGGAAGTCCGACGAGATTGATTTTGAGTTGAACCAACTCGTTCGTAAGGGTGGGTGAGAGATCGGTGTATTCGTTGTACAACAGTGCGATATTTTCGCCGACGGTGAGGGAGGAATACAGCGCTCCCGATTGAAACAATACTCCCCATGAACGTCGTAACTCCATCGCCTCCATCGGAGTTAGAGCAGAGAGATCGTGTCCCAAAACTCGGATCGTTCCGCTTTGAGGTCGTTCTAAGAGGATCATCTCCCGCATTAGAGTCGATTTTCCCGATCCGCTTCCCCCTAATAGTGCATAAATCTCGTTTTCTCTCACGCTACAGCTGACATGATCGTGGATCAGATTCTCTCCAAAAGAGGTAAT
>NZ_JAFLKV010000045.1:0-3345 GCF_019163035.1 Sulfuricurvum sp. | reverse complement strand
CGGTGGATAAATTCGGTAAAACTGAGATGCGATTGGGTCGTAGCTATCACCATTCCTCCGAAAATTCCCACCATATCGGCGAAGAAAATTAGTAGAGGCATTACGATCATGAGTGCTATGACGCGCGGCCATACCAAAAAGGTAAATGAATCAAACCCCATCGTTCGCATCGCATCAATCTCTTGAGTCATTTTCATCGCACCGATTTGGGCGGTGAATGCCGAACCGCTACGCCCTGCAACGACGATAGCGGTAATTAGAGGAGCAAGCTCTCGGGTAAGAGAGATACCGATGGTATCAACGATAAAAATATCGGCTCCGAATTTTTGGAGCTGGACGATGCTTTGATAAGCGATAACTACCCCAATCAAAAAGGCACTAATAGCGATAATCGGGAGGGCTCGTACCCCCGTTTCAATAATGTGAGCACCGATGGAGCGATAGCGGATCAAATGTGGATGACGCAAAGTGTAGAGGAGTAAAACAAACGCTTCGCCTAAAAAAGCCAAAAAAGCAGATATACCCAAAATATTCATATGAACTTGGTATCCGAGTTGATAGAGCCTTGATGGAGTGGGTGGAGGGAGGGTTCCTTGAAACGGTTTGGCGTACAGGAGACGATAGAGGTTAGAGTGATCTTCGTGATTCGTGATCGTAGTGGTGGATATCCCTTTTTGCGCAAATCTGCGGTTCGCGAGATGGAATAGGGCTACTCCTGCTGAATCAATATCGGATATTGCTCCCATATCCCAGAGTACACTCGATTGAGGCTCCAGTGTTTCAAGTTGGTGCGTAACGCCCCTGAGGTACTGGATAGTCCACTCCCCACTACATATTATCTGTGTTTGGTTAGTATCAGCAATAAAGATGAGCGATGCGGGTGTTACACTTTGCATCTTTTATTATAACGCATTTTGTGATTGTGTGATGTTTTTTTTGAGGTGGTATGAAGTTTGCTTTTTTCCCTTACTTTAATAACGAACATTTTTAAGGATTTCACTATGATGAAACGTCTCTCTACCCTCATATTAGGGCTTTCAGTCTCTCTTTTCGCTCAGATCGATAAACAAGAATTGAACAACATGAAAGTCGAAGCGTTGCTGGTCAAAGATATGAACTCCAAACAGATGCTCTATTCAAAAGAGCCTTTAAAAGAGGTACAACCGGCTAGCCTGACTAAAGTGATGACGGTAATGTTGGCGATTGAGCGGGGAAACTTGGGAGAGCCGATTACAATAACCAAAGAGATGACCAAAGTTGAACCTACCATTGCTGGATATCGTCGGGGTGATGTCATCCGTTTGGAAGATTTAATCAAAGCAACGATGATCAAATCAGATAATGATGCCGCCAAAGCAATTGCTATTACCGTCGGAGGCACGGAAGAACATTTTGTTGAGATGATGAACGCCAAGGTCAGAGCCATCGGGATGGTTCATACCCATTTTACCAATCCATGCGGATATGATGATAAAAAGCATTACTCCACCCCTAAAGACCTCCTAAAAATGGCCGAATATGCGATAAAAAACCGCAAGTTTAATGAAATCAGCAAAATGAACGAACATCGATATCGTGCACTCAATAAAAACCGTGAATTTTACGCCTACACCCATAACCGTCTTTTGAACCGCTACCAGTATGCCGTCGGAATCAAGACGGGATACACCGCTAAAGCGGGACCGTGTTTGATTGCACGAGCCAAAAAAGACGGTAAAGATTGCGTCATCGTGATGATGAACGCCAAAGGGGATCGTTGGAAGAGTGCAAAAAATATCTTTGAGCAGGTTTTAGAGAGTTAAAAAACTATCCAAAAACGTTTTATAAATAGCTTTTTTCTCTTCAAACTTCATTGCCGCATGAGCGGGTGAGGTGGAGGGGAGAAGTACTCTTTCTACTCTCAAATCTTTAAAAAACTTCATAAACAGATCATGGCTTTTTTTCCCCGTAAAGGCGAGGATTTGGATATTGGGATACTCTTCTAATAGTTTTTTAAAATCATTAGGGATGCAGTTTTTCAGATTCGTATCGCTCGAATTGCTCCGCTCACATGAACCGATCACGTCCCACAAACCGATCCCCTTTTCGAGGCAAAATGCTTTTTTCACCTCATTGGTTTCCAAATGTACATCAAAAATTGCTTCGAGTATCGGCCAAAATGCGTTGCGAGGATGGGCGTAGTAAAAGGCTTGCTCAAATGATGCGATACTCGGAAAACTGCCCAAAAAGAGGATGCGGGTATTTTGGTCGAGGATAGGGAGGAAGGGGTGATTATAGGAGTTCATAGAAGAATTTTATCTCAATTTACCTTCCCCTAAACCACCATTTGCTACAATTTCACCATTAATTTATGGGCATACGACCCAATCAAAGGAACTGCATGAAGCGTGCATTGCTCAGTGTCAGCGATAAAAGCAACATCGTTGAATTTGCCAAATCTCTTATCGGTTTGGACTATCAGATCATCTCTACGGGCGGAACGTACAAAATGCTCAAAGATGCGGGTGTAAGCGCCATCGAAATCGATGAGGTGACCAAATTCCCTGAGTGTTTTGAGGGGCGTGTTAAAACCCTTAATCCGTATATCCACGGCGGTATCTTGCACCGACGCGACAAACAATCGCACCTCGACCAAGCGGTTGAACTCGGTGTTGAAGCGATCGATTTGGTGTGTGTCAACCTCTATCCGTTCAAAGCGACGATTGAGAAAACCGACGATTTCGAAGAGATCATCGAAAACATCGACATCGGCGGTCCTGCGATGGTGCGCTCTGCGGCGAAAAATTTTGACAGTGTTATCATTCTTACTGATCCATCGGATTATTCGTTGGTTCTCAATGCTATCGCTAACGGCGAAAACACGGTTGAGTTCCGCCGTGATCTCATGATTAAAGCGTATGAGCACACAGCGGCGTATGACTCGATGATCGCCAACTACATGAACAAACGTTTCAACAACGGTATGGGCTCTAAACAGTTCATCGTCGGGAACAAAGTCATGGATACCCGTTACGGCGAAAACCCTCATCAAAAAGGCGGTTTGTACGAGTTCGATACGTTCTTCTCACAAAACTTCAAAACCCTCAAAGGGGAAGCGAGCTTCAATAACCTCACCGACATCAGCGGTGCGGTGAAAATCGCGGCGGCGTTTGGGGATGAAAATGCAATCTGTATCGTCAAACACGGTAATCCATGTGGTTTTGCGATCCGTGAAAACCTCCTCGATGCGTATAATGCGGCTCTTAAATGTGATCCTATCTCTGCATTCGGCGGTGTTGTTGCGGTGAACGGTGTCGTGACAAAAGAGCTTGCAGAGAAAATGAACGAAATGTTCCTCGAAGTGAT
>NZ_JAFLKV010000022.1 GCF_019163035.1 Sulfuricurvum sp. | reverse complement strand
GCTTTTCTCGGTTCAGGGATCGGTTCGGGTGGGGGAGGGGTAGTTGGCTTTACCTCATTCGGTGTTGATTTTTTTTGAGGTTTTGGCAGAGGTTGAGCATCTTTGATCAGCTGTTCTCCGTGGGGTATAGCTCGTTTCGGGGTCACTTTAGGGATATCGTTTTTAACGAGAGCCTCTTTTTGGGTATAGGGACGTTCTTTGATCGAGAGTCTGAAGCGCTCTTCTTGGGGTTCGCTCGGTTTTTCGGGTGGCGGTGGGGTAGGTTTAAGTTGATCGAGTAAAATAAGCAATAATAGAGTGATGAGGTGAACCAAAAGGGCGATTATAAATGCGTAAAGGGAAAAAGATTCGGTTCGTTTCATAACCGCGCATTCTACCGATATTTTACTAATGAACGGCATGGTTTCATCGCGTACAGAAATTGCATTATAGTATAAAACCGTTCAAGGATAATGCAATGAGCGACCTAGAGAGTTTATACAGAGAGATCGAAGGGTATCTGAAAAAGTACGCGATAGATGATGAAGCACGATATGTTATAGCCCCTCTCATCGCCAAAAAATCGTTGGAGATGAACCATCTCTACCAAGACCTCGGATTTAAAAACAGGATCGAGATGGGGCAGTTTATGGCGCGCCATTTCCCCCGCCTCGCTCTCCTTAAACCCAAAGATAAACTATGGAAAAAATTTCTCTACGATGCCATCGGTAAAGTGGCTCCTGCGTGTGCATCGTGTCATGATCAGGAACATTGTTTTACCTGTTTGATCGCAGAGGCGAGTGCGTGAAGACCCCATCGATTACGACTACCGAACTCTATACCCATCTCGACACCCTTATCGGTGCCGATATTCCCGTCTTTATCCACGGCTCTCCCGGAATAGGGAAATCCTACATCGTTGCCGAAGTGGCAAAAAAACATAATCTCGAACTTGTCGATGTACGATTATCTCAAATGGATCCCGTTGATTTGCGCGGAGTTCCCGCGATACGTGATGAGCAGACAGTGTGGATGCCTCCCGTTTTTTTTCCTAGAGATACACAATCGAGCGGAATATTGTTTCTCGATGAACTCAACTCTGCACCCCCCTCGGTGCAGGCGGCGATCTATCAGCTGGTGCTAAACCGTAAAATGGGGGAGTATGAACTTCCTCAGGGTTGGCGAATTATCTGTGCCGGTAACCGTATCAGTGACCGTGGCGTTGTATTTCGTCTCCCGACACCGTTGGCGAATCGAATGGTGCATCTGAGTGTCGAAGCGCGGTTTGAGGATTTTAAACTCTTTGCGATTCGGGAAGGGTTGCACTCGTTTGTGATTGGATTTTTGAGTTTTCGCCCTGATCTCCTCACCTCGGAGAGTGTCAGCGAAGATGACAGCAATCCCGCTTTTGCAACACCGCGCAGTTATCATATGCTCTCGAATGTTTTAAAATCCAACAATGACACATCCCATATTGCTCCTATCATCTACGGATTAATCGGCTACGGTGCAGGGATTGAGTTTCTCTCGTATGTCAAAGTGTATGAAAAACTCCCCGATGTACAGGCGATTTATCGCGGTGAGTACCCGAGCATCGATAAAAGTGAACTGGCACTGCTCTATGCATTGGTTTCTGCGATGGTGGAACTTTATCGTGGAGGAGATGAAGCGTCGAAACATCTGTTCGGCTTTGCCAAAGCTTTACCGACTGAGTTTGGGGTGATGCTGATTAAAGATGTGATTGTGAAAGATGCCTCGATTGCTGAGTGTGCTGAATTCGATGAGTGGATAGAGCGCTATGGCGACTACATCCTTTAAGGATCGTCTCGAAAAAATACGGGTTCAGTTCCTTTTCGATCATCCGTTTTTAAGTGTTTTAGCCCTCTCGATCCCTCATAAATACCAAAACAATCCCCATACGCTTTTCGAGACCGATGGGGTGAGTATCCGTGTTGATGAGACGAAAACACTCGGATATGATGACGGACGGCTGAAATACCTCTATGCCCATGTACTGCTCCATATCCTCCTCAAACACCCCTTTCGGATGAAGGGTCGCGAGAAGCCGACATGGAATCGTAGTTGTGACATAGTGATTGGATTACTCCTCAGCGATTTTCAGCGCGTGGGGAGTGCTGATGAAGAGGCGATAGTGATTGAGTCGTTTCGCGACAAAAGTGTCGAGGTAGTGTACCATGCTCTCTACCGTGAGAGCGATGAGGGGGAGGGGCAACAATCCGAAGATAACCCTTCGCAGCAAAAGATGGACATCATTGAACACGAGGGGGATACGCAGGTTGCCGAGGAAGAACTCGACGCATTGATTATACAAGCGATGGGCTCAGCACGGAAGCAAGGGAATATCCCCGCATCACTGCTGGAAATGTTCGATGAGATCACGAAACCCTCTATCGATTTGCACACGTTGTTGCACGCCTATATGTCAGAGAGTTTTTTCGACAAAGAGTCCGATTTCTCCCGCCCAAACCGCCGCTTTATCCATCAGGGGCTTTATCTCCCCGGATACCGCTTTGATCGTAACCGTTTGAGCTTCTTTATTTTTTTAGATTGTTCTATGAGTATTACGGGGGAAGTATTTGCACGATTTTTAGGGATTATCGACTCTATTGTTAGGATGAGTCATGATTTCGAAGTGAGTGTGATCCCGTTCGATGAGCGCGTCTACAGTGAAGAGATAAAGAGCTACGATGCGCAATCGCTATTGCCAGAGATACGGTTTGCAAAAGGAAACGGCGGGACGCAGTTTAGCCCCGTATTGGAGTATCTAAATATCCATGCAGGGGAGAAGAACCTTGCGGTGATTTTGAGTGATGGCTATTTCACGGTCGATAAAGCTCCTGCAATGCAGACACTCTTTTTGCTGAGCGAGAAACAAAATTTAAAAAGGTTTGAACGTTATGGAGACGTTGTCTACTTTGACTTATCGTGAGCATATTGAGGCTCTGAAAGACGATTTGGATTTCGAAGAGCAGGGTGATGCGATCTATTTAGATCATCCTGATGATGAAGCGCGGCTTTTGTGGGCATTTCATAGACCCAGCGGTTCTCATCCGCACCAAGTTGGGGATCGTAACACCGAGGTGGCGATCATGGCATTTAATCACTCTAGGTTAGGGGCGTTGGATCGGTTTTCACGGCTCAATCCGCAAGTGATTGAAAACCCCGATCTTCGATGTCATATACGAAACCGTAGCCGTATGCTTTTTCGTGCATTGGTCGATAACGATTTTAGCGAACTGTTGCAGGTGTTGAGACTTTTTCCGGTATTTATGGATCAAGCGTGCGATCAGATGGTGCATGGGCGTATTTGGAACGAACATTATGCGTCACCGCTTCGAGCATCCCAGTTTTTAGAGCTCGCGGAGGATCATATAACCGATGCGTTATGTGAGGGGGTAGTACGGCGATTAAAACCGCTGAGAGGTTATAGCTTCGATGAAGCCAAAGCTCTTTTATCGGAGTTGGTACCTCAGGTACAGAAGTTGCATCAAGTGATTAAAGCGCATTACAGTGTGGAGTTCGAAACGTGGCTTTCACGCGAAAAACTCCATCCGCTTCAGACTATCGTACTGACAAAACAGATACATCAGTTAAAGGGTAATTATGAATGATTCAACATTACGAGTCATGAAGGCGATTTTTGCCCTCAGTGACGAGTTAGAATACAATATCTACGAGGCTAACGATATCGCTGATTATGCTTACATGGATAGAAATGAAGTATTCAAGATTATACGAGAACTGTATGATGAAGGGTATTTGGGGGAGTGTATGACCGTAGGAGATGATGGATTCGATACTTTTTATCTCAATCGTAAAGGGCGCGCCCTGATAGGGGTGGAGTGATGCTCAAGCTCGTCGTCTTTTATGAAAAACCCTTTTGTGCTGCCAATGCCAAGCAAAAACAGATCCTCAGAGCGAGCGGTTGTACCCTCATCGAGCGAAATCTCCTCGAACACGGATTGGATGCGGAAAGCTTGCGCAGTTTCATGGGAGATATGGCAGTGTGTGATTGGTTTAACCCTGTCGCACCCGCAATTAAAAATGGTGAGATTTTCCCAGACGATTTAGCTGAGGGCGAAGCGATGGAGTTGTTAATGTCTAACCCGATTTTGATCCGTCGTCCGTTGATGGTGATCGGGTCTGAAAAACTATGCGGATTCGATGCGGATAAGGTTTCGGAAGTGTTAGAACGTTACGTCGAACCGATGCCGAAAATCAATTGTATGGAAAAAGGGTGTTTGGAGAAGAGAGCGGAGTAAGAATCAGTAGTATCATTCCCGCCTTCGCGGGTATGACGAAGAGGTTTACACCGCTCCGAATGAAGCTTTTCCACCACGTTGAAACGATTTAATCTCTTCATACGTTTTCTCAGTCAAACGGAGATTACTGCGTAGAGTCTCTTTAACTACTGCATCGATTTTCTCTTTATCGGACATTTTTTTCAAATCCCCTTTTGATAGATCAGCGATGTCGAGTAAGTCGTTCCATACAGAACTCTCATCCAATGCGAAGGTATTGAATGTAAGACCCTCATACACAAATGTCCCTTTTCCGATAATGTCAGAGACGAAAAGGAGGTATTTTCCCTCAGGATTCAAGAACTCTTTGTATTTCGCTACGAAACCTTCAAAAATATCCAATGAGGTGAGTTCACACGCCAAAAAGTCGATTTTGTCCGAGTTGGTCGCAAGGATAACTTGTTTTACGATCTCTTTTGGTGGGAGACTTTTATCAGCAGTGATAACTTTACCCTCGGTTACGACAAGACATCCACGGTAAGCGTATTTGTACGCATCGGTCGGTGCATTGTAGACGATCATCCATTCGAGTTTGTTGTCAGCGATATAGCTTTGGATAGACATGGTGTGTTCCTTCAAGATTGTATTGCCTCTCTCAATACAATTCTTGTTCTACCTTTTTCGCACAATAAATGAGCAATACAATCCATTATTTATCCACAAAGGTGTAGGTTTAGGGAATTTAAGGAAATATTTTTACATTGCTAGTTAGAGTTAAGCAATATATTTAGAAAGTAAAGTAAAGTAAAAAAATTATGACAAAGCAATTCAATCAAACATTAAAAAATATTACAGTTTTGGAAAATAGCAAAGCTGAATTACTGCATCTGTGGACAACGACTCAAGATGTTCAAAAAGTACTTCAACACCATGATATCGGCATCCAATTTTTTTCGAAATATTTTGGTGCAAAAATAATAGAATACGCCATCGGGGTCATTAAAAAGAAAAATGAATTGGGGAACTGTCCAGTTGTCGGAGTGATGCTCCATTTTTTTGAGAAAAAAAATATTCCGCTTCAAGATGTATTTACGATTTGTGTTAATCTGAAAAATACTTTGTTGGGGTATATGCTTGAGAAAAAGCTATTAAATCAGTCGCTTCTTTTAGAATTGAACACATTGATGGATCATAATTTTTCCGGAGTGATTCAGGAATATCTTAATCTGCATTATAATCCTGAAACCAAATATGAAATTTGTAATTTGTCTTCCCCTCTTTTTTCCACTATTGCTAATGAAAATGGAATCAATTTTTCTTCTGTATCTAAAAATAGTGATTTATCGGCCAAAATAGATCCATCACTATGTAATACGATAGTTGAATTGGAGCAGAGTGTTTTTGATTTTCTCAGAGGTGAAGATGCTCTTAGCACAACATCAATGTCTTATATTGTACGTTTGTTGAGAGACTATAACCTGATTCTTAAAGAACTCTCTGAATACGATGAATTGAACTCTACTTTATCAAATTTCATGAGCATGTTAGAAACATTTAATCCGACGAAATCAAAAACGGATAATATCTCGTTTATAAAGTATATAAAAACACTTGTTGATGATTTTTCCATGTGGCGAGTAACGGTCATTTTCGAAGAGGGTGTTAGAGATATTCATTATATGGATCAATCGATCTTGAGTACAATCGCAAGTTTAGAAGAGCTTTTATTAGAGTGCAACAACTCTCATGTGAACGAGATGGACGATCAAAAAGAGACACAGCAACTGATTGACACTTTGCAACGTACGAAAGAGACTACCGTAACATCCTGGCTTGAGAATCCGTATGTAATTTCATTGTTGAAAAAATATGGAATTGATGAATGGTATTATAAAGAGCACTACGCTTATTTAATGTATGAGAGAGTTATCGATCATGTGACTAATAGTGAAAAGGCTAACTCTTTTACCGCCATACATCACATGATCGATTATTTTAATAACCGAGATTTTATACCGTCGGATATGTATACATTTTTTACAATCTATAGACAATACATTTTAAAAACATTTTTAGATACTAAAAATGGACGTTCCCAGATGTATCTAAAGATACAAGAATTTTTAGACCAAGAGTATATTGAGGCACTTAATTATTATAATCAATCATTTTTTGGGAAAAGAGACGACTATAAAGGACAATTGGCGATATTTTGGCAGTATCAGAAAATGATTGATAAAAGTGCAATTGTAAGTAAAAGTGATTTACGTGGAGTCATTACGTATATTAATCAACATTTTTGCGATGTGAGTGGATATAAACCAGAAGAGTTGCTAGGTAAACCGCATAGTATTGTTCGGCACCCTGATACACCACCTGAAGTATTTAAAGAGCTTTGGGAAACGATTCAGGCTAAAAAAATATTTAAAGCAAGAATCAAAAATAGAAAGAAAAATGGCGAAACGTATTATGTTGATTCTACAATAGTCCCTATTTTAGATGAGAATAATGATATCGTCCAATATATAAGTATGCGTTATGATGTCACCGAGTTGGTCGAAGCGGTTGAAATAGCAGATAAGGCCAAACGTATTCGAGATGAGTTTTTAGCAAATATGAGTCATGAAATCAGAACACCGTTGAATGGAATTATCGGATTTGTAGAAATTTTGCTTCGTCAAAATAATGATAAAAAAAACAATCATTATTTAGAGATTATTTACAGTAGTGCACAGATGCTTTTGAGGATAGTTAATGATGTCTTGGAATTATCAAAACTTCAAAGCGGAAAATTTGTCATTGAAATGATCCCATTTAATCCGATTGAAGAGATCAGTACGATCGTCTCTCTATTCAACTCAAAAGTATATGAGAAATCTCTCAAATATACAGTTTACATTGATCCTAATATGCCAAGGCGCTTGTATGGTGACGGGGGAAGAATCAAACAAATCGTATCCAATTTTTTAAGTAATGCTATTAAATTTACTCCTAATGGCGGAACTATTAAAATTAAAGCAATATATGAAAAAGGGATATTGAAAGTGATGGTTCAAGATAATGGTATAGGGATAAATCTTGAACATCAGAATAAAATTTTTTGTGCTTTTGAACAAGCGGATGCTTCTATTACACGCAGTTATGGTGGCACGGGGCTTGGGTTATCAATCAGTACCGAACTTATTAGCAACATGAAGGGGAAACTACTTTTTAGAAGTATTGAAAACAAAGGAAGTACCTTCGGCTTTGAAATTCCATGTTCGATATCTCATGATGAATCCAAGAAACTTAGTATAGAGGGAAAATATTCTGCTCTGCGGGTTGCTATTGTTATTGATCCAAAAAATAGTAGTTTGAACGGATTGATCGAAAAGTATTTACAGGATTACGGTGTGAAGTCGATGGAAAAGATACCAAACGTAGAAGAGGGTAATTTCGATCTAATTTTTTGTCCATCATCGATGTTGAATGCAGATCAAAAAAGCAATAGTGGAAGTCCTATTATCGTCTTGGAAAATTCTTTGTCTGAAGTTGAAAATAAAAAACAATTTACTTATATTCTATATTCACCATTTTTACCAAATGATATTGAAACGGTATTAGATGAGATTAAAACAAAATAAAATTGATTTATTGACTTCTCTGATCGAATTGTATCCTGTATAGTCCTAGAACTTCGGTATTAGAGAAGATTTCAGCCTAATTTTATCCTTGAAAAGCTATTCTAAGCTATTAATAGGCTCATAGCGAGGGGGTACGGAATGATTAGAAATGATGATGCGACGAAAATTGAAGGATTAACGTTCATGGATGACGGTGAAGTTCTTTATGATGATCTTTATTTATTATCCGAAACAGATGAAAAAGGGATTGTTACCTATGCGAATGACGCTTTTTTAAAAATCGCCGGTTGGAAATCTGAAGATATAATCGGTCAACCGCACAATGTGGTTCGTCATTCAGATATGCCCCGTGCAGCATTCAAATCATTGTGGGATGATGTCCAGAGCAAAGGGTTTTGGACGGGATTTGTTAAAAATGCCCGCAAAGGGGGAGGTTTTTACTGGGTCTATGCGACCGTACTTCGCTCCACGGATAAAAATGGCAATATTAAATACGTTTCAATTCGTATTAAACCATCGAGAGATGATGTGAGAAAATCTGAAGCACTTTATGCGACGTTAGACTGAGGGGAAAAATTATGGCATTAGTAAGAAGAGGGGAAACATTACCCGCAGTAAGTTCAGTGGGCGGCTTAGATAAACGCCGACAGCGCACATTGGCAAAGTCACAACAAATATCAGAAAGTATCGCTGGAATAGCGACAACGATTTTAGATAATGCTCAAGAGAGTGTGAGTGCAATCGAAGAGCTTAAATCGTCAATGGAACAAATTGCAACCGCTGCAGAAGAGAATAGTGGTGCAAGTGAACAGGCTTTGAAGAATGTTCGCAGTATCAATAGCAATATTGCTCGAATGAGCTCGACGATTGATACGGTCATCTCTTCTACATTGGCAACCGGAGATAACATTATGAGTGCAGTAGGGACAATCAGTACCTCTGTAGGACGAATGATGGGGGCTGTGAATGTAGCAAAAGCTTCATCCAAAAAATCCGAAGAGTTAAAAGCTTCTTCCCAAAATATCGGTGAAGCAGTCGGATTCATCGCTAAAATTGCCGATCAAACGAATTTATTGGCTCTGAATGCCGCTATTGAAGCTAGCCGAGCTAAAGAGCATGGAAAAGGGTTTGCGGTTGTTGCCGATGAGACGAGAGCTTTAGCCGCCGAGAGTGAAAAAAATGCGGAATTTATCTCAAAGCTTGTCAATAAAATCCAAGAAAGCATTGATAATATCATCAAAAGTATCGTAAATACGACAGATATTATCGAAAAAACAGGTGGACGCGGAACGGCATTGAGTCAAAAAATGGAAGAGTTGACTAAAATCGCGGTCTATTCGGTTGAAGCAGCTCGAAATATGAATGTTTATACCCAAAATTTGAGTAATTATGTTGCTCAAATCAATGATGGTAGTAAAGATATCGCTGATGAGTCGGCTAACATAGCCCGCTCGGTTGAAAAGACACTCAATAGTATCGAAATTCAGTCCAACTCACTGGTTCAAACCGAAGAAGATATTAAAGAACTCAATACACTTTCTGAAGAGCTTAAGTATTCAACCGATACCATGAAATCAGCCGAAGAGATTGCTGCATCAGCGGACGCAATCAGCTCTTCGATGGAAGATATCCAGGCATCACTGAAAGAGGTAACCTCAGCCCTCAATCAGATTGAATCAGCATCACAAGCAACGAATCAAAGCGCATTGATGAATAAAGAACTTTTCGAAAACGGTCTTGAAGCATCACGCGATATCAATAAACTGATTGAAATCGCACGCCGTAACTTTGATCTTTTAAAAGTGTCGTTTTCAGAAGTAAAATCTTCAATGAGCGGTATCAGCAGTGATTTCGCCTCATCTATCGCAGAAGGAAGCAGCGCTAGTAACGAGTTGGATATAATCGTCAAAGAGACCCGAAACGTTGATAAAACGGTCGGTAGTATCTCTAACAGCATTATTCAACTTAACATGCTTGCGATCAGCGGTTCGATCGAAGCGGCTCGTGCGGGAGATTTTGGTAAAGGGTTTGCGGTTGTAAGCTCTGATATTCGTAATTTAGCAAAAGATTCCGAATCAAACACCGATAAGATCAATGATACAATCGAATCTATGAATGCTGAAATTGATACGGTACGAACCGATTGGTTAAAGTTGCTTGATAATCAACATATTGAAAAAGAACAAATCAGTGTTCTGATTCAAGAGATAGATAAAATTACAACCATGCTAATTGACCTTTTGGATCGCTTTACGGGATTAAAATCAATCAACGATCAAAATGTTGAAGGGTTGAACCAAGGGCTCATTGGGGTGAGTGAAATCCAAAAAGCGGTTGAACTTTCTGCGCGCAATGCAATGGAATCACGAAAAGCAAGTGAACTGATCATCGAAACAGTTTCACATATCGGAGAAGGGGTTGAAGAGCTCGCTGTAATGGCGGATGAGCTTCAACAAGGCTGAGCCATATGCACATCGAAGAAATTTTGATCGTTCGCAACGATAAAGTTTGCTTCGGAATTCCTACGGCTACAATAGGTCAAATTTTGCGTATTCCGGAATTGACATCACTTTATTTGAGTCCGAACGGGGTTCGAGGATTATGTGCTGTCGGTGGGAATATCCTTACTGCGATTGATATGAATATTTCTTTAGGTATGGCTTGTGTAGATACCGAATCCTCGATGGGGAGAATTCTAAGCCTTCAACCCCCTTTTGATACATCTGCCTTGCTTGTATCGGAAGTGCTTGTTTCGGTAATAGTAGATCAAAGTCGTATTGAGTTAGTTGAAAACCCAGACGATGCGATAGTCGCTATTTATCATCATGGAGATGAATTGGTTCAGATTCTTGATGTTAGCAAAATTATAAATGCTATTTTGCCCCTTTCGGTTGAACTATCTCCAATAACAGAAAAAAATGGGGCTATTCGTATTAATGATAAAAACAATAGTACGTTACGCTATTTAATATTTCGAATGGGCGAAGAAACCTTTGCGTTAGAGGTTGAAAATCTTCGCGAAATTTTAGCCCTTCATCAACCGTTGACACAACTTTCTGGAGCCAATCCGGAAGTAGCAGGGATGATTTCATTACGTGAACAAATTTTAGTTGTTGCAGACCTTCGGATCTATTGCGGATTTGAACCACTCAAAAATGACAAAAATAGAATTTTAATTGTTGAAACGGATAACAAAACGATTGGTCTTATTATTGATGAAATCATCGATATACGGGAATATGCTGAGGATAAAGTAGACCGTTTTGTTCAAGTTGTCGATGATGAACGGATTTCTGGTGTTATACATGATCCTGCGTTCTTGATTTCATTATTGGGTGAGAGAGTTGTTCAGGATATTATCAATCGTAATAAATCGATTCTCGTTACGTCGGATGAGTTAAGAGAAGATGAGAAAAATGATGTTGTTATGGATGCGCTTATTTTTAAACTTGGAAATGAAGAGTACGCTCTTCCGATTGAAGAAGTTGCAGAAATCATCGATACGTTAGCAATTACACCGATCTCTTTGGCTCCTGATATGGTAGAAGGGGTAATCAATATTCGGGGGCAAATCGTAACCATCGGTTCTTTGTACAAAAAACTTGGAATCACTATGAAATCGGACCATGAACATAAAATTATTGTGTGTCATACACCGAAAGGGAGAATGGGCTTTTTTGTCGATTTCGTCAGCGATGTGATACAAGTACATGCTAATGAGATTTTAGAGGATGTACAGCATGGCGAATTATTTTCTAAAGTGTTGAACTTCGATAACGGAAAGCGTTTGGTATTGCTTTTTGATTTATCAACTTTATATGGGAACGGGTCAATGCAATGAAAAAAGTTTTGATTGTAGATGATTCTGCCTTGGTACGCAAACAGCTTACTGACATCATTTCAGAGCTTGAGTATGAAATACATACCGCTCGTAATGGACAGGAAGCTGTACAAAAAGCCACTGCCGAACAATACGATGTGATTACGATGGATATCAACATGCCCATCCTGGATGGATTAAGTGCGGTTGAGAAAATTATGGCTGAGCGCCCTACACCCATTTTAATGATCAGTTCGTTGACAACAGAGAGTGCTGGAATCACAATGGAAGCGTTGGATTTGGGTGCGATTGATTACATTGCTAAGCCTGGAACTATGAATGTCGGAAAAGAAGAAAACCGAGCCGATATTTTACAAAAAGTAAAATCGTTGAGTCGTATTCCTCCACGTAGATTAGCCTCCGTAGCCCGTCGCAGAACTAGGAATGAGACTGTAGCGGTTAAAGAAACTGTAAAGACGATTCCTGTGAGCGGGGGAGAGATTAAAAAAGTTCTTCTTATTGGCGCATCTACAGGGGGGCCGGGACTTATTGAACAGATATGTCTATCACTCCCAAGCACGTTTCCTTATCCAGTGTGTATTGTTCAGCATATGCCTGAGCAATTCACAGCGGCTTTTGCAGCCCGTTTGGATCGTGTGAGTACGTTACCGGTTATCGAAACCAAACATAACATGGAAATTGTTCCCGGCTGCATTTACGTAGCAAAGGGGGGCGCTCATTTGCATTTTGGGAAAAAAGTATCAGGTAAGATCGTTTTTCGTGAAAGCAGTGATAAAAATCACCGTTTTTTTCAACCGAGTGTTGATGAAATGTTTCAGAGTGCATTGAATGTTTTTCGTGGCGACCAGATCGTTTCTGTCCTGTTAACCGGGATCGGTGATGATGGGGCTGATGGGATGGTAGCTATTAAAAAAGCGGGCGGTTTTACAATAGGCGAGAGTGAAGAGACAGCAACGGTGTATGGAATGCCTAAAGAGGCATATGAGCGAGGTGGTGTGATTCAGCAACTCCCTTTTCCGAAAATTGCTAAAGCCCTTGCGGTATTAAATTAGGAGAACTCTATGGCATTGATTAAAAAACATATCTCACCTGTTATTGATGAGCTACCGAGTTTTTCTGCATTGGAAGAGGCTTATACCTATTTTCAAACCCATAATGGAGAGTTTGATAAACAGTCTCATGCGATTGATCAGATCTCTCAGTTTGATGGGGGTGGGAAACTGCTCGTTAAATTGTTGCTTGATAATCCTTATATTCACAAAGATATGATCGATAATATTGCTTCTATACTCTCTAAAATGTCTCCTAAACGGGCTCCGATCGAATCGATCATGGATTTGTTAAAAGAGAAAAATGCCTATATACGGAATATCGGGATCACCACACTTCAATGCTATGGTGATGCAATTAAATATTATATCGTCAAATTTTTGATCGGAGATGATCGCGACTTGCGCATTTTTGCTATCAATGTGCTTGGTGATGTTAATTTTGCTGAATCACGTGAGATGCTGGTTGAATTGCTACAAAATGAAAAAGATATTAATGTCGCGATGACTGCAGTTGATTATTTGGCAGAAATCGGTGAAATGCAAGATATCGATTTGCTTGAATCCCTTAAAGAACGTTTTGATGATGCGTATGTTGTATTCGCTATCGACAATGCAATTCGACAAATAAAAGGGTAATCTATGGCAAACTTGCTATCCCATGTAGATTTCCAAAAATTGAGCGACTATATATATCGTAAAACGGGTATTTTTTTAGAAGTAGAGAAGCATTACGATAAATTAGCCAAATACATTGATGCACGTTCAAATACCATTAATGTTGATTCATTCCGAAAATACTTTTATCTTTTACGGTTTGAAGATAAAAACGGAGATGAGTTTCAATCATTGATTAATGCGGTAACGGTGAATGAGACCTATTTTTATCGTGAAAAAGAGCAGTTTGAGGTTTTGGTAAACCGATTACTTCCGGAATTGCATGAAAGACGCCCTAAACATGTCCCTTTGCGTATCCTTTCTGCTCCCAGTTCGACGGGGGAAGAACCATACTCCATTATTCTCCACATATTGGAGGAGGGGCGTATTGTTGAAGAGCGTGATATAGAGGTAGTTGGTATTGATATCGACTCGATCGTAATCGAAAAAGCGAAAGCAGGAAAATATTCTGAACGCTCAATCCATGCTATCCCAAAACCTGTTTTGAATAAATGGTTCAAATCCCGTACATTGGGATACGATTTGGTGGATGATTTGATCGGAACAGTCGATTTTAAAGTAGCAAACATATTTGATCGTGCGCAGATGCGCCATCTTGGAAAATTTGATATCATCTTTTCCCGTAATATGTTGATCTATTTTGATGATAGCAGTCGAAAAGAGGTTGCTATGACGTTTTACGATATGCTAAACCCTGAAGGTTATGTGCTGTTAGGTCATGCTGAATACATGAGTAGAATCACCTCGGTATTTAAAGCCAAAAAAATTGATTCAACGTTAATTTACCAAAAATAGGAGAAACAAAATATGCCATTAGTAATCTTTGTCGACGATAGTGAAACGGCCCTCGCGTCTACGCGTATGGTGACAGACAGTATGCCAATTGAAGTGAAGCAATATTTAAGTGCTACAGACGCTCTTCGCGAAATCAAAAGTGGTCTTACCCCTGATCTTATCATCACCGATATGAATATGCCGGTAATGAACGGATTTGAATTTTTGCAAGAGCTTCGTAAACATGCTTCTACCCTTCGTACCCCAGTTTTGATGCTGACCACGGAAACCCGCGATGAACTCAAAGTACAAGGAAAAGCTTTGGGTCTCACAGGTTGGATTGTTAAGCCGTTTAATCCAGCTCAGCTCAAACAAGCGATAGCGCGCGTGCTTCGATTGGCGTAATGATGCAATTTTTAACAAAGCTGGATGGATTGCTGACTCATATTAAGCAAGTTGAGAATGAAACAATAGACCTAACGCGTGAAGCACAGCTTCGGTTTGTTCAGTTTATTGAAAAAAATAATCTCCATGCTGATGATGCGACGATAGAAGCGATGCAGTATCAAGATATTGTTTCTCAGCAGCTTAGTGCAAGTATTGAAGCGATAGAAAGTGTACAGGCTTATTTGCAATATTTTTCAAAGGCTTTTAGCGAAGATGATGCGATAGCAATGCAAAGTATTCAAAAAATGGATGATAAACTGGGAAATGCGCTTGAAAAAGCAAAAGCCAAACACGCCGCCTTTAGTGGTCGATTAGGTAGTAATGAAGAGAATGGAATCGAGTTTTTTTAGGAGTAAAGTATGACAACGGTAATGGTAGTAGATGATTCAAAAACGGTACGTAGTTATCACGGTTCAATATTGCGTGGCCTCGATGTTAATGTGATTGAAGCTGAGAATGGTATGGAAGCGCTTGAAAAAAGTCTTGATAACACTATTGACCTCTATCTTGTGGATGTAAATATGCCGATTATGGACGGGTACAGTTTTGTAAGTGAACTGCGTCGCCAGCCATCTCATCAGCTTACCCCTATTATTATGATTACAACGCAAGAAGAGACGGTCGATAAAATTGAAGCTTTTAAAGTAGGTGCGAATCTTTTTGAAACCAAACCGATAAAACCCGATGCTCTTAGTGGCTATTTGCATCTACTCCTTAATGTCGCCATGAAAGGTAACTCATGAATCCTCTACTTGAACAATTCTTACAAGAAGCTCGCGAAAATCTTGCTTTTATCGATCAAAATATTGAGCAGATCGGAGGGGATGACCCGGAATTACTCAATGCCGTGTTTAGAGCTGCACATACCCTTAAAGGGGGATCCGGAATAGTCGGTTTTGACAGTGTTAAAAAAATCACCCATCATGCAGAAGATCTTTTGGATATGCTACGCGCCGGAAAAATCGAATTTCGAGAATCGATGGTTGAATCCCTCTACAATGCCTTTGATGAAGTGATGAATCTCATTGAAGCGGCTGAAGAGAGCGGTGATATCGTAGAAGCGGATGAAGATCGTATTAGTGCGATAGCTGAAGAATTAAGCTCTTTGATGGGGAAAAGTATTGAAGTGGCTGTATGGAAACGTCCATTTTCACTGATTAGTGATTTAGACAGTATCATTAATATAGATATCCCCTTCATAGCTAACCTTCATCAATTACTCCCTTTCAAAATTGATGATATCGACCAAAGCATCTGTAATGAACCTCAATTATACGGAGTTGTTTTCGATCTTGACGAGTCATGCATGATGTATGGAAATGATCCCCTTTATGCTCTAAGCCTTTTGGGTGACACTGTTTTAGGGGTTCATTCGTGCATGAGTGAGGGAAATGCCATTTCACTCCTCTCCGGAATGGACGATGCAGAGGGGTTGCTTCTCAAAATCGAATTAAAAGCATTCATTTACAATACGTTTGAAGAGATCAATGAAGCTTTATTCAATTTTAGTGATGAGTTGACTTATTACCCGCTCGATGTTGTGACTTTATTACAAGTAAGCAACGGTCAGCAAGGTCATAATTTAGATATTCTCAAAGAACTGTATCATGAGATTAGCGAACCCCTATTATCAGGAGATAAGAGTGAAATCAGTGACAAAATAACAAAATCCTTGCAGTTGATCGGGAGTGAAACACTTCAACATGCGCAACTAAAAAGACTGAGTGGACTGTTACAAACCATATCATTGGATGATATTGAAAAGCTTGGATCATTTTTTGCCCGTTTGCCTGAGGGGAAAGTTTATGAATACGTTGAGGGAGAGACCACTCTCTCAGCTGTCGCGGCTATCTCTGACATACAGGTTGATAAAGATGAAATTTTGGAGTCTTGCACTATCGAGATGAGTGAAAGTATGCGAGTACAGATTCAGGCACTTTTGTCGCAGCAGTTAATGGCATTGGAAACCGTTAACGATGATGCGGTTTTCGTACGAGTAAACGGATTTTTAAACGGTTATATTCGTACCGTTGTCCCGGCTATGCCTGAACATTTTGACAACAGAGAAAGTCTCATAGATTGGATCAAACTTGAACTCGGAATGAGTTTGGAGAGACCAAGAGATGTTCCGGAAGTTGTTGTTCAAAACGTAGAAAATGTTACAAGTGCAGCTGTTGAAACGGCAGCGTCAGTTACCCCTTCCATCAGCGAAGAAAAACCTAAAGAGGTTCTAAAAACTCAACCGTTGGTTGAGAAGCCTTTGATAAAAGAGAGTAGCGAGACATCTGAACGTGTTGTGGCAGATTCACATAAAAAAAGTGTTATCGGAAAAACCGTTAAAATCGAGCAAGAGTCGATTGATAATTTGATGAATATCGTCGGTGAATTGTTGGTTGCCAAAAACTCTCTCCCTTATTTAGCGGATGGAGTTCAAGCAATGAACGCCGAGGCAATCCGTCGTGCGATTATGGAAAAATATACCTTTATTAATCGTCTTGCAGAGCAGCTTCAAGATCTTATTATGTCGATGCGTATGCTCCCTATATCATATGTATTTGATCGATATCCGAAATTAGTTCGAGATATTTCTAAAAATCTCGGTAAAAAGGTTACTTTGACGATGGAGGGTGGGGAGACAAAACTCGATAAAAATATGATCGAAATGTTAGCTGATCCTATGGTCCATATTATGCGTAATTCCCTCGACCACGGTATCGAGTCTCCGGAAGTACGAACCAGTAAAGGGAAAGATCCTGAAGGGCTGATTACCTTAAATGCTTATGCGCAAAGTGATAAAATTATCATCGAGATTCGTGACGATGGGGCAGGGATTAATATCGATAGAGTCATTCAAAAAGTACTTGAAAAGAATCTTCTTACACTGGATCAGATTGATGCCATGAGTGATGATGATAAAGCTTCTCTTGTAATGCTTCCAGGGTTGTCTACCGCTGAAACGATTAGTGAATACAGCGGTCGCGGAGTTGGAATGGATGTTGTCAAAAAATCGATCGAGAACTTCGGCGGTACAATACGAATCAAAACAGTACCAAACAACGGAACAACCATTATATTATCTATTCCGGTATCGTTAGCGGTGACATCTCTCTTGCATGTAATGATGAGCAATGTTCACTATGGCTTTCCGATGGATGCTGTCTCTGAGACGGTGAAAATAGATCATAATGACATTGAATATTTGAACAATGAGCCGTTTGTTTATATTCGTGGGGAAGTAATACCACTCTTGTTTATCACCTCTATGCTTAACCGAGCTGATTTGGCGAACAAAACGCTCCCTATCGTTGTTTTAAATATTAAAGGGAACCGTCTTGCAGTAGTCGTCAATGAATTCCTTGGTCAGTTGGATGTTGTCCAAAAACCATTGGAAGGGATCATGGAAAATCATCCTATATTCAGCGGAACCGCTTTGCTAGGAAACGGTCAAATCATTATGGCTATTGATCCGATCGGATTGCTCCAAATATCACATATTCTCAACACAGATCTGAAACAAGCAAGTTAAGGAAAGGTTGATGAAGGACTATATTGTATTTACGGTCGGAAGCAACTATTACGCTCTTGATGTATCATGCATCGAGCGTATCATCCAAATACCTTCAATAACGATCATTCCTAATTCGCACCCTTGTATTGACGGGATGATTTCGTATGAAAATCGAGTTGTAAAAGTTGTCAATTTCCGCAAGATGACGGGGATGGGTTCATACGAAGAAGAGATGTCGGGATTTTTTACTGAGGAGAAAAACAATCTCGCACAATGGGTTAAAGCTTTATTTGAAGCGGTTGAATTAGAGAATGATTTCCACTTATCAACCGATTCTCATTCATCTAAGTTGGGGGAGTGGCTGAACCGTTATAATTCCCATGATACTGAAATCCTTGCGATTTTAAAAAGACTTCGCTCTTTACATAGTAAATTATACGAAATAGCTCGTGAGGCGTTAGCTCTTAAAGAGAGTGATTCAAAGGGTTCGCTAGAGTTGATTCGCCATCATGTCAATCTGATTTTTCCTGCCATTGCAGGTGAATTAGAAAACATGGTAGAAAAATCCCAATCCATTTCACAGCATCTTCAAAAACTATTGATCTATCATGAAAATGAGAATTATTTTGCAATCAAAGTAGATACGATTCAAGATATTGTTGTGATTCAATCTTCGATGCTAAAAGAGGTAGAACGCTCTACAAAGCTCCTCTCTTTTACCGAAACATCGGGGGTTGTGGAGATTGGCGAGAGATTGGTAAATGTCATAAAATCGGTAATTTTACCGACACGCGGAGGTGTATAATGGGGATAGAATTTAGAGAAAATGAAGTTGCTTTCAGTGGCATGGTTTATGAAGATACGGTTAGTACTTTAAGAGATTATTTTCAGGAAGTTGCTCCCCAAAAAATAGTTTTTGACTTTTGTGAATGCGATGATATACATCTTGCATCACTCCAAATCGTGTTAGCCTATATAAAAAAATATGGCGGAGATTACCGTTTCGGAAATGAAGTTAAAGTTTATCAGAAAGTTTGTGAAGGGTTCGAAAATAGTGATGAGCACTGTGCGTGATTTCATCATATTCACTGTGGATACGAGGCTATATGCACTCCCTGTAGATCAGGTAGAAAGGATTAACACACTCTGTGAACTAACCCTTTTGAGCAATGCACCATCCTATGTCGAAGGGCTTATTTCTTATCAAAACCATGCGATAAAAGTTATTAATTTACATAACTTAATCGGTACTCATAATCTGTGCGATCCATCCGATATAAAGATTGCTACAAAAAAAATGATCATTTATAAAGGGAATGAAGATCTTTTTGCCCTTCAAGTAGATACAATTGAAGATATTGTTCAAGTTGAAAATCAGGCAATAAAACATTACTCCAATGATGTTAAAGTGTCACCTTTCATGGATACAGAAGGAATTTTAGAGTATAAAAAGAGATTGGTCATTGTCGTTAAATCGATACGAATAAATTAGAGTAATTGAGATGAGATCAACCCAGGGGAAAGTTTGAAAACAATCGTTGTCAGCAATCGTAAAGGCGGTTCCGCCAAAACAACTACAGCCGTGAATCTAGCCTGTGAATTGGCAAAACACGGCTCTGTACTATTGATCGATTTTGATACACAGTCACACGCTTCGATGGGGGTAGGGTCTGAAGGGTCTAGAGAAAATGGAGTTCACTCCATTTTTTTAGGAAAAACTCTCAGTGAGACATTTATCCCTACGGTACACGATCAGCTTACCTTAGCCCCTGCAATGGAGTTTTTTGATGTCTATGAATACGGAGATCTTCGCGGAGTATTAAAAAATAGATTTCGAAGAGAAATGATCGAAGATTTCTTTGATTATTGTATCATCGATACCCCTCCAACTCTTGATGCTTTACTCAAAAATTCACTCGAAGTAGCTGATGCGGTGGTTATCCCTTTTATCCCTCACCACCTTGGAACCGTTGCCGTTGGGCAGATGGTACGCGCAATTTATCAAAATGCTTTGCAAATGGGGCGTGACATTGCGGAAGTAGGTATTTTGCCCGTTATGTACAATCCACATATTCCTGAACATAGAGAGGCTTTGAACAAAGTCAAAACTCAATTCGGTGAAGAAAAACTTTTTTCACCTATAGGAATGGATATTAAAATTGCAAAACAGTTTGAAACATCGATACCGATTGTTATGGGAGAAAATCGTTCTAAAGGGCTAGATGACTATCGCCGATTCACCCAAGAGCTATTAGAAAGATTACATAAGAAATAAAGGATAGTGAAGTGAAGAAAGTTCTGATTGTTGATGATGTAGAAAATAATCGTATATTGATTCGTGCATTACTCGAAAATTATGCTGAAGAAAATGGATATGCTGATTTAGAGATACAAGAAGCACCCAACGGAGTTGAAGCTGTTCGACTGGCTTCTCAAGAGTCATATGAGCTTATATTTATGGATATCATGATGCCAGAAATGGACGGTATTGAGGCGACGAGGCAAATTCGACTTAAAGACTCGAAAGTGTTGTTGATTGCTGTTTCCGCTTTAGATGAAGGTGCTCAGCAAAGAGAGATACTGAACAACGGGGCAGAAGACTATATCGGTAAACCAATTAATACCGAAATTTTTAGCGCTCGCTTGTCTATGTATGATGCTCTAATTAATTCGCGGCAAACTAATAATGTCTATTTTAATTCGGGTCGTATAAATCTCTTTACCCAAGAGGTTTTTAGTCGGCAACTAACTTTCTTTATTCAAAATGACGAGCAACTTGCTGAATTTTGGGAGTTCTATCTTCTGGATCAACAAAACTCCAATCCCAAATTAAGTGCCGCGGTAAGAACCATCTACTCTATTGGTACAGTAGCAATAAAATCTAAAATCAAAACTGAAGTTATATATGAAGAGAATGAAGACAATTTTTATTTTACAATGACCCAAATCGATCAGATTGACCCAAGAATAATTCGTTTGATATTACTTAAAAACAGTGATCTTTCAGAATATAAACTAAATGAGACAAAACTCTCCATTAAAATTCCGATAGAAAAAAAGAGTGCACTTCAAACATCAGTCGCTAATATGTCAGGATTAGACACAAGCAAAAGCAAGATTACAGGTGAGAAAACTCCAGATAATCCTGTCAAGGAAGAATATGTACAAAAAGAGTTGCCGCTGCATGTTTACGATTATATGGAAGTAGATGATTTGGATGAGATAAAAGATTTTATTTCTAATCTAGATTCACTTATGCTCGTAGTAGGCAGCGGTGATATACATCTAAATGAAGTGAATGAAATCGCCTATAATTTAGAGCGTATCAGTAAAACATCGTCGTTATACAGCGAAAGTTATGCGATTTCTGTAGCTCTCGGAAATTTAGCGGGTGACATTCGTAGTCATAGCGATGAATTTCTACAGAAATCATCGAGTTTAGGAACTTTATGCACCGCTTTTAGTCGAGATTTAAGTATCTGGGTGCGTTTGATCTTCAGTGAAGGTGCGACGAGTGTTAACTATATGGATGATACCATCGTTTCAAATGCGCAGATGTTCAGAAGTATGCTTACAATGGATGAAGCTGAGGAAGAAGTGGCTGATCTTGATGATATTTTTGATTTTTAAGAGATAAGATGCGATATAGAGTAGAGGTAAAAAATTCTTGTCGGTGTTTTATCCGAAAAGGGATGAGTGAAAACGAAATTTTTGATAGTGAAGCTGAAGCAAAAGAATATGCAGAAAATATGGTCGAAGAGATGCATAAAACATTTTGTAAAAAACATGATTTTAATCTAACGAAACTGCCTTTTTCATATCTTATAACTATTGTTCCTCGGATATGATAAACAGATTTCGATCCGTTTCCAAACGAAGTATAAAAATTATATAAACTTATAATAAATTAATACTTCTTAATTATAGAATCATTAATTGAACATTGTAAGGTGATAAGCTATGGTGCGAAATAAACGGAAAATCCTCATCGTCGATGACAGTGTTACAATACTAAAAGCTATAGAGAGTTTAATTACGGATACATTCGTGTATGCGCCTTATTTTGCCTCTTCTTTTGAAGAAGCAAAAGTGCTTATTGAAAAACATAAATTTTTTACAGCTATTTTAGATTTAGAGCTTCCGGATTCACTCACAGGGGAAATTGTTGACTACGCCATTGTCCATCAGATTAGACCGATAGTTCTAACCGGAACATTTAATGAAGCACTCCGCAGACAAATTCTCCGAAAACCTATAGTCGATTATATTGTCAAAAATTCTATCGAAGATATTAAAAATTCTCTTGCTCTTGCTGAAAACATTACCTATTTTGATCAAAAAGTTGTACTGATAGTTGATGATAGCAAACTGGCTCGGATGCAGTTGCGTCAACTTTTTGAAGTGTTGTCGTTTTATGTCGTTGAAGCGGCAAGCGGTAATGAAGCGATTGAGAAAATCAAGGATATGCCTCAAATCGATGTCATTACAATCGATTACGAGATGCCGGGAATGGACGGCCTTGAATTGATACGAAAAATTCGTACAATCGGGGAATTGGTTCAGCCCATGATTTTTGCTGTTTCATCAAGCGAATCAGAGTTGGACAAAGCAAAATTTCTTAAAAATGGTGCAAATGATTATTTTATTAAACCTGCTCAGAAAGAAGAGTTCAACCATAAACTCGGTAACTATCTCAGAATCGTTACACAGCGTGAAGAGCTTCTGAAATCTCAACGTATTGTGGATGAGTATAACCGTGCACTCAGTGTTGGAAGTTATGTAACCAAAGGAGATGATAAAGGGATTATTACCTTTGTCAGTGAAAAATTTTTAGACTTAACCGGTTACACAAAAGAGGAACTTTTAGGCAAACCTCACAATATTTTTCGTCATCCCAATACCCCTAAAACGATGTTCAAAGAGTTATGGAGAACGATCTTAAACAAAGAGATATGGTCAGGTGTCCTCAAAAATTCTAAAAAAAACGGAGACGTTTTTTATGCACGAACGACGATCATCCCCATTTTAAATGCGAATGAAGAGATAGTTGAGTTTGTCGCATTGCGGGATGATGTAAGCGAGCTCATCGCCAGCCAAAAAAAGTTGCAGACGCATTTTAAAACCGATATATTGACGAGTTTGGGTAATCGTGTAAAGTTGCTTGATGATTTAGAATTATCGGATGATCCGATTATTGCCCTAATTAATATCGCTGGATTCAAAGATATTAACGGGGAATTTGGTTACCGTTTCGGTGATGAAGTTCTAGTGTGGCTAGGTAGCCTTATCCACACCTTTTCTCTACAAAATCCAATTGAAGTTTATCGCTTGAATGGCGATGAATTTGCAGTTTTTTCACCGCATATGACTTTAGCTGATTTTAAAAATATATGTATACAGATTAATCAAAAAGTGATTGAAACACTTTGTGTCATCGAAGGACATACTGTACCCATAAAAATAATGATAGGACTTTCAGAAGGGAAAGTAGATACGTTATTACATGCAGACATGGCTCTTAAAGAAGCTAAAACATCTTCGAACAACATAGAAGTGTATCATGAAACAATAAAAGCATCACAAGAGTATAAAAATAAACTTTTATGGAAATCCAGAATTATTGATGGGATAAAAAATGATCTTTTTGTCCCTTATTTTCAACCTATCATTGATAATCAGACGGGTATAATCAATAAATATGAGGCTTTGATCCGTCTTAAAGATTCCGAAGGGGTTATTGCACCGATCCATTTTTTAGAAGTTGCAAAAAAATCGCGTCATTATTTTGAACTTACCATGTTGATGATACGTAAAACATTTCAAGTTTTCGTTGATAATGATTTAGAGTTCAGTATTAACCTTTCGGTGGAAGATGTTGAAAATGAGGAGGTTATTCTATATTTGCGAAACAAACTATATGAATATCCAGGTATCCAAAAGCGCCTTACTATCGAAATTGTAGAATCAGAAGGAATTGAAAATTTTGATGAAATGAACCTCTTTATAGACCAAATGACAAAAATGGGATGTAAAATAGCTATTGATGATTTTGGAACCGGATATTCTAACTTCGAGTATTTGATGAATATGAATATCGATTATATAAAGATCGATGGGTCACTTATTCGTGGAATAAGCTTAAATTCAAACAATTATGATGTAATTGAAAGCATAGTCGGCTTCGCAAAGAAAAACAATATAAAAACAGTTGCCGAATTTGTAAGCAATAATGAACTTTACACCTATGTCAAACAACTCGGGATAGATTACTCTCAAGGGTATTATATCGGTGAACCGATGGAGCATTTAGTTTCAGAAATAGAGTAGTTTCTATATGGTTTGTAACATACCAAATTTGGTTAATTATTGCTCAATACAGGCTGTTTTGCAAAGAACAATAACATGCTTTTAAACTGTTTTAAGCTATAATATTGCTATTAATAATAGTAAAAGGGATAGTTTGAAAATTCTTGTAGTTGACGATTCAAAATTGGCACGCTTATCTCTAATCAAAACATTAAAAGAACATGAACCTTCTGCTGAAATTTTTGAAGCTGAAAATGGACTCATAGCTGTTGAACTTTTCAAAAATGAAAATCCTCGGGTTGTTTTTTTGGATTTGACGATGCCTGTAATGGATGGCTATGAGGCGTTAAAACTCATCATGTCAATCGATCCAAAAGCACAAGTGGTGGTGGTATCAGCCGATATCCAAACTCAGGCACAAGCTCAGGTATTGGCGTTAGGTGCGAAAATGATGGTACCTAAACCGATCAACAGCGATAAAATGTCAGATATTTTAAACAGATTAGTGTTTTAAAGAGAGTCAATGGTAGAGAGTGGTTTTTCAGAGGATCATTTAGATGTTCTTAAAGAGTTAATGAATATAGCAGTCGGTAATGCAACGGCGAGTATTGCTGATTTGTTACAGACTTTCGGAACAATGCACATTCCTCAAATTATGATTAGCGATATGGTGGGATTGGATGCGTATATCAAAAACGCTATCCCTGAAGAAAAACAATATTACATTACCAAACAACTTTTTGGTGGAATTTTCAGTGGAGAGTTCTTATTTGTCATTTGTGAAAATTCGGCAATTAATTTGGGACGTCATCTTTATGATGTCAATCAAAATCCTACTGATGAAGATATTCACGATGCGGTAATTGAATTGACCAACATTTTAAGTGCTACTATTATTAGTCGTTTGACCGAAGAACTTAACACTAAAGTACAATTTTTTGTCCCATCCACTGAAAGAATTGTAGGTAATTCGATAATAGGTCAAGACGAATTATTAAACTATCATAAAATAATCATTATCAGTACAGAGATGGTTTTTGAAGATCAACAAATCGGTGGTAAAATATTTATATTAACAAAAGATGAAATGATTAAAAAATTAAAAGCTCTCATTGACCAAAAACTTGAAGAATTGTACGCTTAAATACGATGACCACGATTCAATATCCGAATATTCTGCTTGACACCCTTGAACTCGGGTCAATAATTATTGATGAAGATTTTAATGTTCTATATTGGAACCAATGGCTTGAACTCAATACGGGTATTTCAAGTGTAGAAATAATAGGGAAGAATTTATCGCTTTTTTATCCCGATATCGATTATAACGTGTTAAAACGCAAAATACGTACCTCTTTAAGACTTAATTCTCCAACGTTTTACGATGCAACTCACCACAATCGTTTTATAGAGATCTCAAGGACAAAAATAACGACATCGTCATTAAAAATGATGCAGCTTCAGATAACAATTTCACCATATGTTGTTGAAGAATCATTAGTAATGATCTCTATTTATGATATCAGTGATTTGCATGAGTTAAAGCTGAGTCTTCAAGATAAAATAAAAAAGATTGACGATCTTAATAGGGAGCTTTATCAAGATCAAATGATCATTGATGTCAATCTCATGATTGTAAAGATCAATGATGTGAATGAAATTCTTGATGTTACAAAAGCTTTTATAAACTTTTTCGGATATGAAGAAACGGATCTTATTGGGTCTTCTTTAAGTGATATGTTCGGCGAAGATTTTAATAAAAGAATGACCCGCGAACCTATTGATGCTCAAACCAAATGGAGCGGTGAAATAAAGGTACATAGTGATTTAAAAGGGGCCGTTTGGCTTGACGCTGTTGTTACTCCTATTTCAGATGTGGATGGTAACTTGAGCTATACGGTTATTTTTCACGATATTACCGATAAAAAGCGCCTTGAGTTACTTTCAATCACCGATCCTTTGACAAAACTCAATAATCGTCACTGGTTTAATGAAATGTATCAAAATATATTTATGCGGCGCCACTGGACAGCTAAAAATTCATTTGCTGTAATTATCGCTGATATCGATCATTTTAAAAAAATCAATGATAAGTTCGGTCATTTAATAGGAGATAAAGCACTCATAAATGTTGCTCAAATCCTTTCTGAAACGATTCGCAATGGTGATTTATTAGCAAGATGGGGCGGAGAAGAATTTGTTATTTTACTTTCAAATGTTGATTTATATCAAGCCCTTCATGTGGCTGAAAAATTACGCTTAGCGGTAGAAAAATTGAATATTGAAGAGATCGGAAAAGTAACCGCATCATTTGGAGTGGCAGTATTTGTCAATGGTGACAATCAGGAGAGCCTTTTGACTCGTGCCGACAATGCTTTGTACAAAGCAAAAGAAAAAGGGCGTAATAGGACTGAGTCCTTAGAAAACTTGTCAAAATAGACGTAATTAAAATTTGGCACTGACTTATTTGGCATAAAATTTTATGGTTGAAAAACAGGTAAGTTTATAATCCTACTAACTGCATCATTAATGTATCGAAACATTTTTGCTTGTAGTAAAACTTTGGATAGATATTGTGTGTTCCTTCAAGATTGTATTACCTCTCTCAAAACAATTTTTGTTCTACCTAATTCGCACAATAAATGCATAATTATCTGAAAACCGTCATTCCCAACTATATGTGCCCTTTAGGGTAGATTGGGAATCCAGCTTTCTTTTTGGAAATGGATCCCGTATCTAGCACGGAATGACGAGAATAAGGAAATCCATGAATCCCCAAAGCGCCAAACGCTCCCTTGCCCATCTATGTGAACGTAAAGTTCCTGTTTTTTTATGGGGACCTCCTGGGATCGGGAAATCTTCTATCGTCGCTCAGATCGCACGGGAAGCAGATATCGGATTTATCGATTTGCGCCTCTCACTCCTCGATCCGACCGATTTGCGGGG
>NZ_JAFLKV010000008.1:23050-27638 GCF_019163035.1 Sulfuricurvum sp. | reverse complement strand
AAAACTTCACCCGCAAAATAAAGTCCTTCTACCCGTTTTGATTCCATCGTTTTATTATTGACCTGTGCCGTAGAGACTCCGCCACCGCTCACTTCGGCATGTTTAAACCCGTGGGTATCGGTCACTTCAAACTTCCATTCACCTATCAAGTGGGCGATTTTTTTGATCTCCTTGGGGTTGAGGGAAGATACGGTTGTGGAGAGTGCAACTGTGGCATCTTCGAGGAGATAAGTGATGATTTTGGCGGGGAGTAGACCGCAGAGGGTGGTATGAACATCATGTCTAGGGACGGATGCGAACACCTTTTCGATGACATTCACAAGCTCTTCTCTATCATAGCGGGGGAGGAGATTGAGGGAGATGCTAACACGCTGTTTGTTTGAGAGAGCATAAGAAGCCCTATGGCTGATGTCGAGGATGGCTAATCCCGAAATCCCGTACGCGGTAAAGAGGATGTCACCTGTTACTTTCATGTACCTTTTGTTATCGATGAATAGGGTGACTTCAGCGATGGTTTTAACCCCCGCCATTTTAGGGTGGTTTTTGGAGTTTAGATGGAGCTGTACTAGGCTTGGGTAGGTAGGGAGTATCTCATGTCCGAATGCACGGGCAAAGGTGTAGCCGTCTGCCGTTGCACCGAGTTGCGGAGCCGCTTCACTTCCTGTGGCGATTAAAACGTTGTTATAGCTTTGTTTGCCCTGATCGGTTTGGACGTTGAATAGGGAATCATTTTTGGTGATTGCGGTTACTTTGGATTCGGTGATGATTTTAACCCCCGCTTCATGCACAGCACTTTTGAGGGCGATCAGTACTGATTTGGCTTCATTAGAGAGAGGATAGCATCTGCCGTCGTCTTTTATATCCAGTATGAGTCCAATAGAGCTACAGAACTTCTCAAAATAGTGAAAATTGAGCTGTTTAAGTGCATAGGTAACAAACTGCGGATCAGCTCCCGCGTAATCCTCATACGAGGCGGTGGTGTTAATGATGTTGCACCGTCCGTTACCCGAAGCCAATATCTTTTTGCCCACGTTGTTGTTATGTTCGTAAATAGTGACATTGGCACCACTGCGCGCCGCAAAGAGTGCTGCCATAAGTCCACTGGCACCGCCGCCGATAATTGCTATATTTTTCATGAGTGTATTGTAGCTAAATGAAGAGGGTTAGAGAAAGAGAAAAGAGGGGGTCATCCCCCTCTTTAAGAAAGTATTATTTTAACATATCCGCACGTGGGTAGGTAAAGGTCGATTGACGTATTACCGTCACTTTATCTTTTGCGTCTACCGCATACGCTTTGATCGTGATCGGGATAACGGTATCTTTGCGATCATCATTGACGAGAATTTCATCGGCATAGAGGACAACGACTTTTTTCTTAACGACGCCCGGTTTTACTTTGAACGCTTTTTCAGGTTGAGCGATTTTTATTTTCCCTTCCATTCCGGCAGGGGCAACAATATCAAAGTAATACTCATGATCTTCATTCAACGTATTTTGTAACAAGAAAGTATAGGCATTATCAACCTGCACTTTTCCCTCAGCGTTGGTGGTGACAGAGTACAAACGGTTCTCTTTGTTGATGTTGAGGAGCATGTACTCTTTTTTACTTCCCATCATCCCCAAAATAATACTGACGATGACTAAGATCGCCATATATCCAATAATTTTAGGACGGAAATAGTGAGTTTTCCCTTTCATATAAAGGGTCTCTTTTTCGCTTGACCACTCTATTAATGACGGTTTTCCGAGTTTGCCCATAACATCCGTACAAGCATCGACACACTCTAAACAGTTGATACATTCGAGTTGAAGTCCTTTACGGATATCAATATGGGTCGGACAAACGGTCACACAACTCTCACACGTCGTACATTCCGCATGGGTGTTTACCGCTAACAGATCTTTTTGTTTAGTGAACATTTTTTCTTTATGCTCATTGTAGATTTCGCCGCCACGATTTGGATTATAGACCGCCATAACCGTGTCATCATCGTACAAAACTGATTGAATGCGTGAATAAGGACAGACATAAACACAAAAATTCTCTTGTAAGAAAATAACGTCATAGACTAAAAAGAGGACGATTCCGATGATCGTACCCATCAATACCGTGTGTTCCATCGGATTTTGAATATACGCCAAGAAATCTTCCGGTGGTACGAAATACCACATCAAATCGGCCGCAGCAACAAAAGAGAGTCCTGTCCAGATCAAAATAGCAACAACACGTTTGACTTTATTTTCAAATTTTGAATAATCAGGTTCTTGTTGTTTGTTTTTGATCCGTTTGCGAAGACCCAACAGTTTAGTTTCGATCAAATCACGGTAAACGACACGGAAAATCGTCTGAGGACACATCCATCCACAAAATACTCGTCCGCCCAAAACGGTAATACCGAAAACGCCGATAAAAAGGATCATCAGCAAAAACGGCATCAAATAGAGCTCTTGCATATCGAATTGGATAAACATCAAATGAAGTTTCAGTTTGTCGAAACTGAGCAAAAAGAGGTGATTCCCCTCAATCGTAATCCATGGCGCCGCCAAGGCAAAAATGGTTACAAGCCCATAAAACCAATACCGCATTATGCGCCAAGGAGTTCCCCCCGACAATGGCTCTTTCCCCTTAGGGGATAGTGTTTCTTCACTCATTATACGACCTCCATCATATTATAGTTGATTCATCGATTGGACACCGAATCGTTCCAATCACTGTTGCTTCCGCATCCGCATCATCTCCGATACCGATCACTCCGCTAACGACCTCTTTTAACTCACGCGATTCGATGTAATCTTTTAGTGAGCTTCGGCTCACCCCGATCACACGCGCTATTTCACTCACACTTTTTCTATTTTTCAACAAATCGATAATTTGTTCCAAATACATATCAAATTTTGATGATGATTTAGAGCCGCGCGGACGACCGATCCCTTTTTTCGCATCATCTTGCAGCACCTGACGGAGCTGATCGATAAGACCTAAAACGACCATTGTATCACTTTTGCGGTCGATTACGACCCCCGGTTTGACAAAGTGAATCGTATTGTTATTTTTTAGAAGACAACTAAACATCTGAACCACATCTTCGATGCAATTGCTCAACGTCCATGTATCATAAACGATCAACGTGTCGCCATCCAGAGAGCGGAAAAACCGAACCACCTCATGACGTTCGCTTAGCCGTTTGTTTTGAGAAGTTTGATCCACCATCTCTTCGTGGATAGTAATCTCTTTTTGATTGGCATAGCCGTTAATCAATTTAAGCTGTTCATAGACACCGTCAAAATCTTTGTCGGGACGGATATAACTTACAGTCATTGTATGCTTAAATCCTTTTAGTATTTTAGTTTCATCGTCATTTTAACCAATAGTGACGGCTAAAGTCAAGATAAAAGATTATTTATTCGTCATATTTGGATGATCGATGATAACCACTTCACAATACAGCGCTATATTAAATTCCCTTTTAACTCGCATTTGTGCTTCATGTATAAGGGTTAATGCATCTTGAAAGGTTCCGCCTCCTGTGTTGACGAGAAAATTAGCGTGAACGTTACTAAATGCCATTGCTCCAAAGTGTTCCCCTTTTAATCCCACTGCTTCGATAAGACGTCCGGCATAATCATTCGGTGGATTTTTAAAACAGCTTCCCGCACTCGGATCATGGGGTTGATTGGAACGCATTTGATTGAACATCTCATAGCGCTCAGTGGAGTAACCTTTTTCTACGTCAAACACAGCTTCAAAGACGACTTCATTAATAGAGGTTTTTCGGTAGCCGTGTTGGATATCTTTTTTTTCGATCCAACCGCTTTGTGTACGGATAGCCATAAGATGGTTGAAAATCTCATACTCTTTGAGTCCTGCATTCATTTTTAGCATTCCGCCGAGGGTTCCGGGGAGTTTCGATAGATATTCGAAATGGGCGATATCGTTTTTTTTGCAAAAGGAGACAACCCGTCCCCCCGGAGTTGCGGCACCGACATGGAGACCGTCTTCTTCGAGTCGGATAAAATCATACTCTTTGGAGAGGATCATAAGCGGCGGCGGGGTGGGGGAGATAAGGACGTTATTCGCAGCCCCGATGATAGTATGCCCCTCAGGAACAATATCGTTTTCGATCAATGCCACCCGGGCGACGGGGCCGATTCGGATAGAGCTGTATTTTGAGAAATCGATGGTTTTTGTGTTCATTGCATAAAGGTAGGGATCAAATTAAACATACGGATCGTGAAATCCTGCATTTCGTTCATCATCCACGGCATGGTGAGAATAATAACGATAACGATACCGATAATTTTAGGGATAAAACTCAGCGTCATCTCATTGATTTGAGTGGTTGCTTGAAAGATACTCACCGCAAGTCCTAAAAACATACCGACGAGCAATGCAGGTAATGAGAGAATGAGAGCAATTTTAAATGTCTCGATCCCAAGCCCGATCAATTCCGACTGCATCATGTTATGAATACCTCAATTCGGTGTATTCCAGCGGGATCATGAAATCTCTCGGATCGATCTTGGCATCAAAAAAGCCGTGTTTATGTCCCAACTCAAATAAAAGCTCGATGGCTTTGTATTGGGTTTC
>NZ_JAFLKV010000008.1:16568-22950 GCF_019163035.1 Sulfuricurvum sp. | reverse complement strand
GCTTCGGTGTTGAGGGTCTCAATATCTAAGGCAATATTATCAAAAACCGTATTCTCTTTACTAACCCATCCGAATTTGATGGCGTAATACATAAAGATATCATCGGCATCGGGGGAGTGGGCAATCACCATTTTTTTCACTTAAAATCCTATTCATAAAGACAAATCAATTAAATTTTAACCAAATAACGCTAAAATATCTCTATTCCAGAATGCGAATTATTAATATGTCAATTTGTCATATTTTTTAAATATATTTCAATTTGTCATATTATGACGTAATTTTAAAACATATTAGTCTCAGGAGAGCACAGCATGATGGATCCAAACAAACTTAAATCGCTTGAACTTGCGATGAAGCAAATCGACAAAACGTTCGGAAAAGGGACGTTGATGCGTCTTGGGGACAAAGAGATTGAACCTATTAATTCAATAAGTACAGGTTCTATTGGTCTGGACTTAGCCCTTGGAATCGGTGGAATCCCAGAAGGACGCGTTATTGAAATTTACGGACCTGAGAGTTCGGGAAAAACAACCCTCAGTCTTCAAATTACTGCCGAATGTCAAAAAAACGGTGGGATTTGTGCCTTTATCGATGCGGAACACGCCCTCGATATCGGATACGCTAAAAATCTTGGTGTAGATGTCGAAAATCTTCTTGTATCTCAACCCGATTACGGTGAGCAAGCACTCGATATCGTTGAAACGATTGTTCGTAGTGGAGCCGTTGATTTGATCGTTATCGACTCGGTTGCGGCGTTGACACCGAAAGTGGAGATCGAAGGGGAGATGAACGACCAACAAGTGGGGGTACAAGCCCGTTTGATGTCAAAAGCATTGCGTAAGCTCACCGGTATCATGCACAAAATGAACTGTACGATTATCTTTATCAATCAAATCCGTATGAAAATCGGTACGATGGGGTACGGTTCACCGGAGACGACTACCGGCGGAAATGCACTGAAATTTTATGCATCGGTACGTATCGATGTCCGTAAAATCGCTACACTCAAACAAGGTGAGAGCCAAATCGGGAACCGTGTCAAAGCAAAAGTAATCAAAAATAAAGTGGCACCACCGTTTCGTCAAGCAGAATTTGATATCATGTTCGGTGAGGGTATCTCTAAAGAGGGAGAACTGGTCGATTACGGTGTCAAGCTTGACATCATTGACAAAAGCGGTGCTTGGTTTAGTTTTGAAGATACAAAGCTCGGACAAGGGCGTGAAAACGTTAAGCAAAAGTTTAAAGATGAGCCGGAATTAGCTCGTAAAGTGGAAGAAAAAATTAAAGCGGCGATGGGTGTCAACGGCATCATCGCTATGGATGAATCTGATATAGGTGAGGTAGACGAATGATTTTTATTGATGAAGTAAGTGCAATCGAAGTGATGGATTCTCGCGGGAATCCAACCGTAAAAGCAACCGTACAGTTGAGTGATGGAACAAGAGAAAGTGCTATCGTCCCAAGTGGAGCAAGTACCGGCAAGCGTGAAGCGTTGGAGTTGCGTGACGGCGATGCTCGTTACATGGGTAAAGGTGTCCTTAAAGCGGTAGAAAACGTTAACACTCAAATCGCGGATGCGGTTATGGGTCTTAGTCCGTTTAACCAAGCGATGGTCGATGCAGTAATGAAAGAGATTGACGGAACCGAAAATTACGGTAATCTCGGTGCGAATGCTGTTTTGGGTGTTTCTATGGCAGTAGCGCGTGCGGCGGCGAAAAGCTTAGGCATTCCACTTTATCGTTATTTGGGTGGTGCGAATGCAATGGTTCTCCCTGTGCCGATGCTCAATATCATCAACGGCGGTAGCCATGCTGATAACAGCGTTGATTTCCAAGAGTATATGATTATGCCGATTGGTTTTAGTGATTTCGCCGAAGGGCTTCGTGCCTCTTCAGAGGTTTATCATAACCTAAAATCAATCCTCAAAAAGCGCGGTGCGAATACGGCACTCGGTGATGAGGGCGGATTTGCTCCTGATTTGAGTTCGAATGAAGAACCGATCCAAGTGATCATGGAAGCGATTGCGGCAGCAGGCTACAAAGCGGGAGAGCAGATCGCTATTGCTCTGGATGTTGCGGCATCTGAACTCGTAACTGAAGGTGGTTATCGTCTTGATTCTGAAAACAGAACTGTTAGCTCAGAAGAGTTAGTTAGTTATTATGCTGATCTTTGCTCTAAATATCCTATTGTCTCTATCGAAGACGGTTTGAGTGAAGATGACTGGGCAGGATGGAAAATCCTAACCGAGCGTTTAGGTTCTAAAATTCAACTCGTCGGAGATGATTTGTTCGTTACCAATGCAAACATCTTGGCAGAGGGGATTGAAAAAGAGATCGCCAATTCGATTTTGATCAAACCGAATCAAATCGGGTCGGTCTCTGAAACGATGTTGACCGTTCGCCTTGCACAACGAAACGGCTACAAATGTGTTATGTCTCACCGTTCAGGTGAGAGTGAAGATGCATTTATCGCTGATTTTGCGGTGGCACTCAACTGTGGTGAGATCAAAACCGGCTCAACCGCGCGCGGTGAGCGTACAGCTAAATACAACCGTTTGTTAGAGATTGAAACGGAAGTAATGTACGGCGAATATTTGGGGAGCGCGCTCTTTAACTAATGCATCACGATGATCAACAACTGCTGTCGCATGAGGAGGGAGAGAGTCTAAGTGAGCGTTATTTCGGCTTACCTACCCCTAAATTTTTCCTTGCAGCGGGTGTTGTTTTGGTTGTGGGTGTTTATATGGGGTTCATTTTCTTCGGTGATAACTCTTTGAGCGTCCTTCTTGATCTCGAAGAGCACCAAGATTATTTAAGTGGAGATATTGATCGGCTGAAAGCTGAAAATGCCTCTTTGCAAAAACAGTATTTTGAGCTTAAAGAGCTTGATGCTGACTCACAATAGTAATGGGAGATTTATGAAATACTCACTTTGCCTCTCTTTATTACTTCTTTCAACCCTTGTCGCACGAGAAAATCCTTTTTTCCCCACAGATGAATCCAAAAAAAAGAAAGTAACTTCTAATATTCCCGACGAGCGCCCTAAAATGGGTACGATCAACTATACTTTTCCTGATCAGTCACGTATTCTCAAAGAGGTGACCTTTACGATACAAAATTTGGATGGAAGCTTTGAAGAGAAAAAGGTGCTAGTTGATCAAAGCATTGATTGGCACCGTCCGATCACCATCTCGCAATCGGGTGCATCGGTACAGCCACAAACTTCAAAAAGCTCATCAGGGGCAAATTTCGGATTTATACAAATCACTACTCAAGGGAAAAATCTGATCGTTAAAACATCAGATCCCTTTTCTCGCCATTTTGTTCTTAGTAATCCTAACCGTATCATTCTTGATTTTAAACACAACGGCGTATTTAAGAGTGAACAGAAGACACTCAATGCGGCACCGTATATGAATGTATCGGTTGAAAATCATGGCGAATTTGCCCGTATGTCAATCACTTTGGATGGACGTTATACCTATTCGTTAAATAAATCGGGTGGATTGATCAGTATTACTTGTAATTGAGAAGTTCTGAAGTGTGAGGATTGATCTCTCTCCGAGTGGAGAGAGGATGCACTTAGGCTACGGCAGCCAATGCAGCGTCGTAGTTAGGCTCTTCTGTGATTTCAGGAACGATCTCTTTATAGGTAACAACACCCTCTTCGTTTACTGCGAAGATCGCGCGGCATGTTACACCTGCAAGAACAGAACCACCAAGCAATACACCGTATGCGTTTGCGAAGTCTTTGTTACGGAAATCTGAACATACTGTCAAATTATCGATACCTTCAGCTTGGCAAAAACGACCCGCTGCAAACGGAAGGTCAAGAGATACGATAGTCGTGATAACGTTAGTCAAACCAGCAGCTTTAGCGTTGAAGTTACGAGTTTCAGTTGCACATACACCCGTGTCCAATGATGGAACAACGATGATTAGTTGTTTTTTACCTTGAGCGCCGCCTACTGTTACATCACCCAAACCAGCTGAATTTACAACCGTTACTTCTGGAGCTTTATCACCTACATTTACAGTGTTTCCTAAAAGTTCTACGTCGGTACCTTTGAATTTTGTCGTTGCCATATTGGCTCCTTGTTTTTATGTTTTAATTTATGAGAGAAGTATATTTTAAATCGGATAATTTAAGTCTGAATTATGGAATAGATGTAATGCATTAAGCATTCCTAAAGTTTACAACGAGGATTGATCGTAATATCGGAACATGAGGCAAATGCATTTTCTGCGTATGCTTCGAGGGCGGCGCGTCCGATCATAGCGGCGTTATCAGAGCAGTACGTGAGTTCTGAGAGAAAAAGCTCAGCTTTGTGGGGTGCTAACAATTCCATAACACGTTCACGCAAATAGAGGTTGGCACTCGCTCCGCCGACGATGGCGAAACGCTTAGGCGGATGGGATTTAAAATACTTTTTGAGCTTTTGGATCAGGTGCTCGGTCGCCGTTTTTTGAAATGCGCTCGCGATGTCGGGATAAGCGGATGATTCGTTGGCTTCGACCGCTAGGCGAACCTGATTTTTAAGTCCCGAATAGCTAAATGCGATGAGGGGTGATTGCCACAGAGGGACGGTAAAGGCAAATTGGGTCGCATCGCCCTCACGGGAAAGTTGCTCGATCAACGGCCCTCCCGGATAACCTAAATGCATCATTTTAGCCACTTTATCGAAACTCTCTCCGTAGCTATCATCCATCGTGGTAGCAACCGTCTCCATCTCGTGATACGATTTGACTTCTATGAGTTGTGTGTGACCACCCGAAACGAGCAATACGGTTATAGGGAGAATTGCCTCTTTTTCGATGAAAAGAGAATAGATATGCCCTTTTAGGTGGTTGATCGGGAGGATCGGGATACCCAGAGAGATACTCAGCGCTTTTGCCATCGTAACACCCTCAATGAGAGTTACCCCTAGCCCCGGCTCATTCGTGACAGCAACGGCTTTGAGTTGATTGAACCACGGCTCACACTCAGCTAAAATCCTGGGAAGCGCTTCGGCATGGAGACGGCTGGCGAGTTCGGGAACAACACCACCATAGACGGAGTGTTCTAACTCTTGAGAAATCTTTTTGTGGTAGATGAGTTTTTTTGTCGCGATTTCGGTTATTGCTATAGAACTATCGTCGCACGAACTTTCGATACTGAGGATCATTGAATCACCCACTCTTTGACAAATGGCCATTCTCCGAATCCTGAGGCGGTATTAATGTGTCCACCCTCTTCGATGACTATCATCTCTACACCCAAAGCTTTTTGAAGTGCTGATGCCTCTTCTGTGCTCATATAGGGGTCATTCGTCGATGTGACTAGCAATACCTCTTCAGCAAAAAGATTTTTAGGAGCTTCGAGAGGAAAAAAGGTTTTAAGAGTCTCGATACTACATGTTAGATGAGGAGGGGCGACGAGCAATAGCCGTTTGATGGGGGATATTTCCCCCTCATTACAGAGATGAAACCACGCAATATTTGCCAATGAATGGCAGATGACGACATCGGGCCCAAAATCGGCAAGAATTGATTTGATCTGTTTCATCCACCGATTTTTACTCGGGAAATGGGGATTATCTAACAACGGGAATGCAACCGTGCCGTAATCTTTGGCGATTTCACCTGCAAGCCACGCTTGCCAGTGGGGATCATCGCTTCCACCCCAACCGTGTAGCATTAGCACTTTTAGCATGATAGTCCTCTGACAAACGCACGCACTTCAATGTCGAGGGCAAAAATAGCCTCTACCGATTCGGGAGCGGTGTGAAACGACTCATAAGCACGTAGGATCATCGTCGAAATGTCGATAAAACGGATCTCGCCGGCAACAAAACGTTCAATCGCTACTTCATTTGCCGCATTGACAATAACACCTCGTGCAGGATTAGCAAGTAGATCGTTTTTGATCTCCCAAATCGGGTAGCGCTCTTTCTCGATATCTCTAAATTCGAGGGCACCCACGCGGGTTAGATCGATTCGATCCACAATAGGAGTATCCACTTTTCCCATAAGGGCGTAAGCGATAGGGAGGCGCATATCGGCATGGGCGAAATGGGCAGTTGTAGAGCCGTCTTTGTAATCGATAAGGGCGTGGATAAGTGATTTGGTCTCGATAAGGGCATCGTATTCCCCCTCACCAAAAAGCCAGCGGGCTTCGAGGAGTTCAAAGAGCTTGTTCACCATCGAGGCACTGTCGATGGTGATCTTTTGCCCCATCGACCAGTTGGGGTGTTTGAGGGCATCGGTTAGGGTAGCGGAAGAGAGTTTTTCTAGTGGCCAATCCCGAAAGGCTCCCCCGCTTGCGGTGATCACCATGCGGCTGATCGGACGAGGGGTTTGGTTGAGATACCACAATCCGAAATGTTCGCTGTCAATCGGGA